>CAIWVZ010000021.1 GCA_903916245.1 uncultured Planctomycetota bacterium
GGCCTCCGGTGGCCCGGTCGCTTGGGCGACCCGGCGCCGCTGCCGGAGGACGCCCCGGCGCTTCGCATCCCGCTTCCCGACGCTTCGGTGGGCGTGCCCACGTTGGTCGACGTCGTCTTCGACATGCCGCCGACGGAGGTGCCGTTCGCCTTCGTCGGTGTGCGCGTGACCGGGTGGAGTGCGCTCCTGATCGGCGAATTGCGGGACGGGCGACCGTTCGTCGACACCCCGCTGCACGGGTTGGAGGACCGCCTGGTGGCGATCCGCTCCGTGACCAAAGGAGCGTTGGCGGGGGTCGGCTGGGCCGATCTGCGCGGCCTCGCCATGCGGCGCGGCACGGATTGGGTGCCGCCGCTGCGGGATCGTCCGACCGCCCTGCGCTTCGAAGGTGGGCGAGACGCCGCCGCAACCCGGATCCGTATCGGGGAATCGGTGATCGCCGCGGCGGGGCTCCCCCGTCGGTGGCGCGACCCCCGGAATCGAACTGCGGCTTCCACCCGGTATTCGATTGCGGTCGATCACGGTGGAAACGCGTCTGTTGCCCCCCGAATCGAAGTGACGCCCCCCTCCGTTTCCGCTAGAGTCGGGGATTCGTGATGGTGGGGGATTCCGGGGTGTGGCGCCGCCGGGTCTCCGAGATTGGATGCGGTGAAGAACCCTCAGCGCGAGATCGTGGTCGTCGGGGCGCGGGAGCACAACCTCAAGGGAGTCGACCTCCGGCTGCCGCGGGGTGCCCTGATCACGATGACCGGCGTGTCCGGGTCCGGGAAGTCCTCCCTGGCCTTCGACACCATTTTCCAGGAAGGGCAGCGGCGGTTCGTCGAATCGCTGTCGTCCTACGCCCGACAATTCCTCGGTCGCACCGAAAAGCCCAAGGTCGAGCACATCGAAGGGCTGTCGCCCACCATCTCGATCGACCAAAAGACCGTCAACCGTAGTCCGCGATCGACCGTCGGCACGGTCACCGAGATCCACGACCATCTGCGCCTTCTGTTCGCCCGCCTCGGGACCCCGCATTGCCCGGCGTGCGGCAAGCCCGTGGCGGCGCAGACGTCGGACCGCATCACCGACCGCATCCTGGCGAGTCGTGCGGGTAAGGCCGTGATGATCCTCGCGCCGATCATCCGCGACCGAAAAGGCGAGTACCGCAAGGAACTCGAAGAACTACGGATGAAGGGCTACGTGCGCGCCCGTATCGACGGGCTCGTGCGACGCTTGGACGAACCGATCGAGCTCGCGCGCTACGAACGCCACACCATCGAAGTGGTTCTCGACCGCATCAAGGTCGAACCCGAGCGCCGTGGTCGTATCGCGGAAGCCGTCGAAAGCGGACTGAAACTCGGTGACGGCATCGTGGGGGTTTTGGAAACGGACGACGGAGTCCCGGAATCGTTTTCCTCGCGCGCGGCGTGCCCCGACTGCGACGTCAGTCTCCCGGAGATGGAGCCGCGGACTTTTTCGTTCAACAGCCCGCACGGGGCATGTCCCGCCTGCGACGGCTTGGGTGAACGCGAGGATGTCGACCCGCGTCTCGTCGTGCCGGACGCCGCGCTCTCGATCGAAGGCGGTGCGATCGCGCCGAGCCGCGGCGCTTCGTGGAGTCTGCGTCACCACATGGGCGCCGACATCCTCAAGGCGGTGTGCGAGACTTTCGCGATCCCGTCCGACGTCCCGTGGCGGAAACTCACCGAGAAGCAGAAGAAAACCATCCTCGACGGCAACGCGACGACGTCCGTCACGTTCGAGCGCAACGTGGACGGCGAAAAATTGCGGGTCCGCAGCGTCGAGCGGCGTCCTTGGCGCGGCGTGATGCCGATCCTGCGTTCGGTGTGGTCGCGGTTGAAGGGGCAGTCGATCGCCGCCTACATGGCGCAGACGCCGTGTATGGACTGCGGCGGGGCGCGTCTCCGCAAAGAAGCGCTCGCCGTGTCCTTCCGCGGGCGTCACATCGGCGATCTCGGTCGGATGACGGTCGAGGATCTCCGCGAATTCTTGGCCGACGTGAAGTTCGACCCGCGCGAAGCACCCATCGGCGAACCCGTCCTGAAGGAACTTGCCAACCGACTTCGTTTTCTGATGGACGTCGGCTTGGGCTACCTGTCGATGGATCGCGGCGTCTCGACGTTGTCGGGCGGTGAATCGCAACGCATCCGACTCGCGACGCAAGTCGGCGCGGGGTTGCGCGGCATTCTCTACGTCCTCGACGAACCTTCGATCGGTCTGCACCAGCGCGACAATCGTCGCCTCATCGACACGCTCGAAAGGCTGCGCGACGTCGGCAACACGGTGATCGTGGTCGAACACGACCGCGAGACGATGGAAGCGTCCGACTACGTCGTGGACGTCGGTCCGGGAGCGGGGCGTCACGGAGGCGAAATCGTCGCGGAAGGACCGCTGAAGGCGGTCATGGAACATCCCCGAAGCATCACGGGGGCCTTCCTGTCCGGCCGAGAAGCGATCTTGCCGCCGAAGATTCGGCGCACGGCGGGCGAGCGCAAGCTCGTGGTGCGTGGGGCGCGTGCGCACAACCTGAAGGACATCGACGTCGCGATTCCGCTCGGCGTCCTCACGGCGGTGACGGGCGTCTCGGGATCGGGAAAGAGCACCCTCGTCAACGACATCCTGAAGAAGGCGTTGGCGATGAAGTTGCACCGGGCGGAAGACGTCCCGGGCGAGCATGACGGCATCGAAGGCATCGAGCATCTCGACAAGGTGATCGAGATCGATCAATCGCCGATCGGCCGCACCCCGCGGTCGAATCCGGCGACGTACACGAAGGTCTTCGACGAGATCCGGACGTTGTTCGCGGAACTCGAAGAATCGAAGGCGCGCGGGTGGGCACCGGGACGTTTCTCCTTCAACGTGAAGGGAGGCCGCTGCGAAGCTTGCGGCGGCGCCGGGGTGAAGGTCGTCGAGATGCAGTTCCTCGCCGACGTCGAAGTCCCTTGCGACGTCTGTGAAGGGCGTCGCTTCAATCCGGAAACTCTCGCGGTCAAGTACCGAGGCAAGTCGGTGAACGACATCCTCGACATGACGATCGACGAGGCGCTCGTTTTCTTCGCGAATCACGTCAAGATCCGTCGCGGCCTCGAGATGTTGTCGAAGGTCGGCCTCGGTTACGTGGCTCTCGGACAGCCGTCGACCACGTTGTCGGGTGGCGAAGCCCAACGCGTGAAACTGGCCAGTCAGCTGCAGCGTCCTCCGACGGGCCGCACGATCTACATCCTCGACGAGCCCACGACGGGATTGCACTTCCTCGATGTCCGTCGTCTGCTCGATGCGCTGCACGCGCTCGTGGACGCCGGGAATTCGGTGGTCGTGATCGAACACCACCTCGACGTGATCGCTTCCGCCGATTGGATCGTCGACATGGGGCCGGAAGGCGGGAAGGGCGGCGGCCGACTCGTCTACTCGGGGCCCTATGACGGCATCCTGACCCATCCGGCGAGTGCGACCGGCGCCATGTTGGTCGAAGCCGCGAAGCCGCCGAAACCCGTGAGCGATGCGACGCGCGAAATTCGCGACACCGCCGTCGACGGCGACATCGTTCTGAAGGGCGCGAAACTCAACAATCTGAAGGACATCTCCGTCCGATTCCCCGCCGGCGCCATGACCGTGGTGACCGGACCGTCCGGATCCGGCAAGACGTCGCTGGTCTTCGACACGTTGTTCGCGGAAGGCCAACGGCGCTTCGTTGAGTGCCTGTCGACGTACGCCCGTCAGTTCCTCGGGCGCATGGAGCGTCCGCCGATCGATTCGCTCGAGGGGTTGGCACCCGCCATCGCCATCGATCAGAAGAACACGAGCCGCAATCCCCGATCGACGGTCGCCACCACCACCGAGATCCACGATTACTTCCGACTTCTGTGGTCGCGGGTGGGGGTGCCCCATTGCCCGACCTGCGGCGTCGAAACGCGCGGGACATCGCCCGATCGCATCGTGAAGGCGTTGCTCGCGGGAGGGGAGGCGAAGGGGCGCATCCTCGCACCGCTCTTCATGAAGGGCGGCGCGCTCGACCTGGCGGCGTCGAAGGCGTCCGAGGTCGCGGGGTTGGTCAAGCCCGCCGTCGAGGCCGGTTTCCTCCGATTGCTCGTCGACGGGGAAGAGGTGCGTCTCGACGCGCCGTTGCCTTCCCTCGGCAAGGCGAAGGAAGTCTTCCTCGTCGTGGATCGTGCGGTGGTTTCGGAGAAGACGCGTGGTCGCCTTCTCGATTCCGTCTCGCAGGCGCTCTTCCAAGGGCGCGGTGCCATGGCGTTCGAAGCCGTCGACGGCACACGTCGTTGGTTCACCGAAAAGCCCGCCTGCGTTCCTTGTGGGTTCGTCCTCGGTGACGATCTGACCCCGCGGCACTTCTCGTTCAACGCCCACGTCGGCGCCTGCGAAACGTGCCACGGCCTCGGCGTCGAACTCAGTTGCGACCCCGACCGGCTGATCGCACATCCGGACTTGCCCCTCTTCGACGGAGCCTTCGTCGACAAACCGGGCGATTTCCTCGCTCGAAGCGACGGATGGTTCAAGGGGGTCGTCGAACGCCTCGCGAAGGCGCGCGGCGTCAACTTGAAGAAGCCGTGGTCGACGCTTCCCGCGCCGTTCCGCAAGGCGGCGTTGCACGGGTCCGACGACCCGCTCGACGTGACGTTCGAATCGTCCTCGGCCGTCTCGGAATCGTCGTGGTCGGTGACCACGAAATGGAAAGGTTTCTGCGCCTACGTCGAGGATTGGTATTCCAACTCGGACGACGAGGAGTGGCGGGAAATCCTCGGCCGCGTGATGCGCAGCGAAACCTGTCGCGGTTGCCGCGGCGAGCGTCTGCGGCCCGCGTATCGCGCCGTGCGTTTCGCCGCGAAGACCATCGCGGAGGCGTCGCGCATGACGGTCGATACGGCGCGGACGTGGTTCGAGTCCGTGACGCTCGACACGAACGACACGGTCATCGCCGACCAACCGCTTCGCGAAGTGCGGCATCGCTTGAAGTTCCTGCACGACGTCGGACTCGGGTATCTCGAACTTTCGCGCAGCGCCGGAACGTTGTCGGGTGGTGAAGCGCAACGCATCCGACTCGCCACGCAGATCGGCAACCGACTTACGGGTGTCATCTACGTCCTCGACGAGCCGACGATCGGACTTCATCCGCGCGACGGAGATCGACTCATCGGGACTCTCGAAGGATTGCGCGATCTCGGCAACACCGTCGTCATGGTCGAGCACGATCGCGAAACCATCGAGCGCGCCGACTACGTGATCGACATCGGTCCCGGCGCGGGGAAGCACGGCGGCAACGTCGTGTTCAGCGGGACGCCGAAGGAACTGTTCAAAGACGCCGAAACGCTGACGGGACGCTACCTCCGCGGCACGCTCGGCGTCGACGTCCCGAAGGAGCGAAGCAAGGGCAACGGTCGTTCGTTGGTGATGAAGAACGTCACCGCGAACAACCTGAAAGACGTCACCGTCTCCATTCCGCTCGGAGCCCTCGTCGCGGTGACGGGCGTGTCGGGATCGGGAAAGTCGTCGCTCATCATGGACACGCTCGCGCCCGCTCTCGCGGCCGGACTTTCCAAGAAGCGCGTCCGGATCGGCGGCCTCGGAAGTCTCGAAGGTGCGTCGCAGATCGAGGAGTGCATCGTCGTCGATCAGTCGCCCATCGGGACGTCTCCGAAGTCCAACCCCGCATCGTACACCAAGGTCTTCGACGACATTCGTGCGATTTGGGCGGAAGTTCCGCTGGCGCGTCAGCGTGGTTGGGGCCCCGGTCGATTCTCGTTCAACGTGGGCGCCGGGCGCTGCGAAGCCTGCGACGGACGCGGCAGCGTGAAGGTGGAAATGCACTTCCTTCCGGACGTGTGGGTCGTCTGCGACGCCTGCCGCGGAAGGAGATACAACTCCGAGACGCTCGCCGTCGAGTACAAGGGGAAGACCATTTCCGACGTCCTCTCGATGGAGGTCGCCGAGGCTGTGGCCTTTTTCGCGAATCACCGCCGGGTTGCCGGGCCGTTGCAGCTCCTGCAAGATGTCGGTTTGGGCTATCTCGAACTGGGGCAGTCGGCGACGACGCTTTCGGGTGGAGAAGCCCAACGCATCAAACTCGCCCGGGAACTTTCCAAGCGTTCTTCCGGGCGTACGCTGTACTTGCTCGATGAACCGACGACGGGTCTCCACATGGACGATGTGGCGAAACTCGTCGCCGTGCTGCGACGTCTCGTCGCGGCGGGAAACACCGTTCTCGTGATCGAACACAACCTCGACGTCATCCGCGCGTGCGACCACGTGATCGACCTCGGCCCCGAAGGTGGGGACGCGGGTGGCCGCGTCGTCGCCGTGGGAACGCCCGAGGAAATCGCGCGGGTGCCCGAATCGCACACGGGACGGTTCCTCGCGCGCATGACCGGAACGTCCGAACCTCCGGCCGTCGAACCCAAGCATGGAAGGCGAAAGCGGAAATCTTGACGTCAAGCCGTTGGTCGTCCAGCGCGACCGGACGGTGCTTCTCGACCTCCACGCACCGGGGGCCGAAGAGTGCCGCCGTGGATTGGCCCGTTTCGCCGATCTGATCAAGAGTCCCGACCACCTCCACACGTATCGCATCACGCCGCTGTCGTTGTGGAACGCCAACGGCGCGGGTTTGGATGCTCCGACGATCCTCGCGTTCCTCGACGAGCATTCGATCACGAAGGCGCCGAAGGAAGTGCGCCATTTCGTCGAAGACATCCTTTCGCGGACGGGCCGCGTGCGTCTCATTCGGAAAGAAGGGGCGCTCGTTCTCGACATCGACGCGGATCTGCGCGCGAAAGTTCTCGAGGCTCCCCGGGTGCGGGACTTCGTCACGGAACTCGAAGACGGTCATCTGCTCGTCGCCCCGTCGCATCGCGGCGAGATCAAGCAGGCGTTGGTCAAGTCGGGCTTTCCGATCGACGATTTGGCGGGCTATACCGCGGGCGACGCCCTTCCTTTCGAGCTTCGCACCGAATTGCGCTCGACGGGGGAGACCTTCGAACCGCGCGATTATCAGAAAGCTTCGGCCGAAGCCTTCTGGTGCCGGGGCACGGAGCGCGGCGGCTCCGGCGTGGTGGTGCTGCCATGCGGAGCGGGCAAGACGCTGGTCGGCCTGTGCGTGATGGCGCTCTACAAGACGCAGACGCTGATCTTGACGAGCAACCGCACTTCGGTCGCGCAGTGGATACGCGAACTCGTCGAACGCACGACCC
>CAIWVZ010000022.1 GCA_903916245.1 uncultured Planctomycetota bacterium
CCTTGATGAGCAGCCCCGCCATGGTGGTCTTACCAGCGCCTAGGTCGTCGGCCGAAAGAAACCGCAACATCTGGCGCGGCAGCATCGCCTCGTCGCGGCCGTATGAATTCTCTGCAGACACGCAGCCCTGCGGATCGCAGTAGGTCAGCGTATGCGCGTCGGCCCAATGCCACTGCACGCTGACGACCGTGACGGTGGCGTCTGCAACGAGACCGCGAACGGCGGCGCCGGACGAGAGGTGGTCAATCTGCATGGGGGGTATTGGGCACGCGCAAAGGTCGCTGGCGACACCAGGGTAAGAAGTGCGAGGTCGAGCCGAGAAGAACGCGTTCCCTCGCTCTTATCCGCGTGAACGGCGGCCGTGGCGCGGAAAACCAACCGCAGTGTGCGGCACTGCGCACGGCACGGCAAGAAGTGCTCTTGTAAAGCATGCGCACAGGGGATCGGGAGTTGGGCCGGAGTGCTTACTGGCGCGAGGCGGCGAATGGTCCCGGGGCTAGTCGAAGCCCCCCCACGCGTGATCGGCAAAGGCGGCACTCACTGTGTTGACACAGGCGAGGGCTTTCTACGGCAGGTGAAGTACCAGGACCGATTCAAAGGACCACCGGCGAAAGTGGCCGCCAACAACCCACGTGTCGGTCGGGATCTTGGTCCCGGGCTCCGACCGGAGTCAACCGAAGTTTCCACGTGTGCATGAGTTCGCTTGTCCACCCGATCTGCCTGTCGTCCGAATCACCCGACAAAGAGTCCCTACAACTCGTGCGATCGGACGATGACTTTCGAAGCCGACTCGCATCGGGCATGCACCGTCGCAGCGCCATCGACGGTTCTTATTCCCAAAAGCCCGATGTGATTACGGTAGCAGCCGAACCGAACGGACGCGGAAGCGCGGGCCGTCGGGAACGAGAGAGACGGCGGCGCGAAAGGCGGAAAGAGACGGGCGCACCGTGGAAATGGGATCACCCTCCGCGAAGGTGCCGATGACGAGGGCTTCGACGGTCTCCCCCGGCGCGGGCAAGGCGACGATTTGAGAGACGGCGGGAGAGAAGCGGCGCGCTTTGGACGCGGCGTCGATCCACGCGAAGACTTCCGCGGCCCCCAAGGTACGGCCCGACGACGTCACGAACGTCGCGTCGGGAGTGACGGCGTCGCGCGTGACCGCCACGGGATCGGAGCCTCGCAGGCGCACGGCGAGGTCGGTGATCCAACCTTCGGGCGTCGACGTCGCGTCGCGGTCGGTGAAGAACACGAGCCCGGTGGCCGCGACGACGGCGAGCACGAGCGCGGCCGCGATCCAGACGGCCTTCACGGCGTGGCGGGGGCGTCCTTCAACGCCAACATGGGCGTCCCCGCGGCGGATGCGTCGCGGAGTGCGGCGGCGACCACCGCATGGGCGAAGCGTGCCGCGGCGCGCGCGTCCATCCCGCGTGCGCAGGCGGCGGCGGCCGCGGCGGCGAAGGCGCCACCCGTGCCGCGGAAGACGCCGGGCACGCGCGGGGCGACGAGGCGTTCGACGCCCGCGTCGTCCACCAACAGGTCGACGCTTTCGGCGCCGCCCGCATGACCACCCTTCGCGACGACGCATGCGCAACCGCGATCCAAGACGCGTTCGGCTTGTTCGATTCGCGACGCGTCGTCGACGGCGAGACGACCCGCGCCGGAAAGCCATGCGAGTTCGTCGAGATTCGGGCAGACCATCAAGGCGCGCGGCACGAGGAGGTCGCGCAGAAGGACGCGACCGGCGTCGTCGAGAAGGCTGGCGCCCGACGACGAAGCGAGCACCGGATCGAGAATCACCGGGCCGTAGAACGCGTGCATCCACAGCATCGCTTCGCGGGCGATGGCGGCGTCGCCGAGCATGCCGACCACCACCGCGGACACGTCCAACGTCTTTCGCACGGCGTCGAGATCGGCGCGGAACGCGTCCGGGTCCACCACGCGCACGGAAGCGACGCCGTCCATGGTCTGCGACGTCATCGCGGTCGGAACGGCCGCACCGTGGACGCCGAGGGCCGCCAAATGGCGAAGGTCGGCCTGAATGCCGGAAGCGCCGGTCGGATCCGATCCGCCGATCACGAGGACGACGGGACGGCCTGCGGAGACGCTCATCGGGATTCTCCGGCGGGAGCGAACAACGGCGTCGGCTCGGAACCGCCCGCACGGAAGCAATGACGGCAGCGCGCCTCGTAGGCGTCGGCTCCGCCGACCAAGATTTGGCCGCTCTTTTCGGTGGTGCGTTGGTTGCGGATGGCGGGATTGCCGCAGACGACGCAGATCGCCAAGTTCTTCGTGACGTAGTCGGCCTCGACCATCAACGCCATCATCACGGCGAAGGGTTTGGCCAAGTAGTCCTGTTCGAGCCCGGCGGCGATCACGCGGATGCCGCGCGACGCGAGTTCCCGGCAGACCGGGACGATTTCGTCGTCGAAGAACTGCGCCTCGTCGATGCCGACGACGTGCACGCCTTCCGGCACGAGCGACGGGATTTCGGCCGCCTTCGCGACGACCTGCGACGGGATACGCAACGACGAATGCGACACGATGTCGGTGTCGTCGTAGCGACGGTCGAGCGCGGGCTTGAACACGCGGACGACCTGCTTCGCGATCAGCGCACGACGCAAACGCCGAATCAGTTCTTCGGTCTTGCCGGAGAACATGCTGCCGCACACGACTTCGATGAAACCGTGGCCTTCACGGAAGAACGGAGTCATTTCTTCTCCCAGCGCAGGAGTTCCATCACGCGCGCGAGACTCGACGCCGCACGGATTTCCTTGCGGAGACGATTTTCCCGTTCGAAGACGTCCATCGCGCGGTTCGCGATTTCGACGGCTTTGTCCTTCGGAACCACCACGACGCCCGAATCGTCGCCGACGATCCAGTCGCCGGGTGCGACGGGAACGCCGTTCATCGAGATGCCGACGTTCAACTGCCCCATGCCGTGAGGTTCGCCCGCGTGCGGCGACATGAGCGACGCGAACGCCGGGAACCCCAGTTTGCGGATGGCGTCGACGTCGCGAATCGCCCCGTGGATCACCACGCCGCCGAGCTTGCGCTGAATGCAGGATTCGGTCGCGAGTTCGCCCCAAACGGCGGGCATCGCGCCGCAGGCGTCGATCACGATCACGTCGCCTTCGTTCGCGTGTTCGATCGCGAGCACGGGTTTCGCCCAGTCGCCCGGATACGTCCGTGCCGTGACGGCGCGACCGGCCATCTTCATGCCCGGTGCGATCGGCAGCACGCCGGGGATCGCGCCGCCGCGATGCATCGCGTCGGAAAGATTCGGCGTCGAGACTTTGAGGAGCACCTCGCGCAACGCCGCGTCGTCGGCACCGACCCGGCGGAAATGCTCCGAAGCGACCGAGGTCCGCGCGTCCATGGCCGTCCGCACGGCGCGCGTCGCCGCAGCGGCGTCTTCGGCCTTCGCGATCGCACCGCCGACGACGACGATCCCCGCTCCCGCCGCGACCGCGCGACCCGCGGACTCGGAGTTGATCCCTCCGGCGACCGCGATGGGGATCGTCACCGCCTTCGCCACGGCCGCGAGCCGTTCGAAGGGGTCCTTCCCCGTCATCTGGTCGTCGATCGGACAGTGGACGGAGACGAACCCCGCCCCCATCGCGGCGACCTGCGCCGCGCGTCCCGCCGCGTCCGCGACGCCGACGAGGTCGATACCGACGGTCACCCCATGACGGCGGCCCGCTTCGATCGCGTCCTTGACGGTCGAATCGCTCGCCGCGCCGAGGACCATTACATGCGTCGCCCCCGCTTTCGCGGCGAGTTCGACTTCCATGCGCCCGGCGTCCATGGTCTTCATGTCCGCCACGATGCCGACGCCGGGGAACTCGCGACGCAAGGTCCGTACCGCGTCCAACCCTTCGCTCTTGATGAGCGGAGTCCCGGCCTCGATGAGATCCACGCCGGCGGCGACCGCCTCCCGGGCGACCCTCAGGGCTTGGGCGAGGTTGGCTTCGTCGAGGGCGAGTTGGAGCAGAGGGCGCGAGTGTTGCGACATGGGTCACCGCGGCGTCGAAGACGCCGGTGCGTGGGGTGAGATCGTACCAGTCCCCACACGCCCCGCCCACGGAGTCGCGAAGCGGCACGGCGAATCGCGGAATTCTCCGCTTCAGCCGTCGAGATCGACGCGAATGCTCGGTGTTTCCGCCGTCAGCAACGTCTTCCCGTCGCCCGCCGTTTCGCCCTCGTGAACGAGGAAACGCTTCCACAAGCGCGACACCGTCGCGAGGTAGACCTCGCGCGGGACGTCGCCCATCTCGACACGCCCCGCCGCCATCTGCGCGTGGCCGCCTCCGACACCATCATCGCCGAGAATCGCCCGGACGATCGTCCCCGCATCCGCGTCCGGATTGGACGTCCGGACGGACACGTGAAGACGCCCTTCGTGCGCGCCGAAGCAGACGGAGGTCTGCATGCCTTCAAGGCGCAACAGACGGTCGGCGATTTCCGCGACCATGTCCGGATACGACACGCGACCGAGTTCGGTGAGCACCGCGCGTCGGTAAGTCACCGCGCGACCGATGCCCTTCCTCAGTTCTTCGAAGTACGCACGATCGAGCGGCGGATTTTGCACCTGCGCGAGCAATCCGCGATCGACGCGTCGGAACAGCCATTCGTA
>CAIWVZ010000023.1 GCA_903916245.1 uncultured Planctomycetota bacterium
CGCGAAGTCACGGCGGACACGACGGACGTCGTCCTTCCGGACGGCGTTCCGGTCGGGGCGACGGTCACGCGTCGCATCGCGGCGGGGACGTCGCTGATCGCACGCGATTTCCGTGCGCGCCCCGTGATCGAGCGCGGAGACACCGTGACGGTGCGCTTCCGCAACGGTCCGCTCTCCGTGACGGGAGTCGGACGCGCCCAGGGGGCCGGTGCTCCCGGAGACCGCATCGCGGTCATCAACGCCGAATCGAACAAGGTGGTCTACGGCACCGTCGTGGACTCCCGAACCGTGGATGTCGCCCCGGCCGCCCCGGCGCCGACGTCCGGAGACCTCCGATGAATCGCTTCGCTCTCTTCTTCCTCCTCGCGACGTCCGCCGTCGCGGCTCAATCGCTCTGGACCACGGACCGCCCGCTTCCGTCCCTCTTCGCGGACACGACGGCGCGTCAGGTCGGCGACGTCCTCACGATCGCCGTGAACGAGCGTCAGACCGTGAAGAACAAGGAAGAAACCGAACTGAAGAAGGGATCCGACCTGAACGCCGCGATCACCAACTTCAACGTAATGCCCGGCGCGTTCGGTACGCTCCCCGCGGCGAGCGGAATCGCGGATCGCAACTTCAAAGGTGAAGCGAAGTACGACAAGGAAGGCGCGTTCGCGACGCGCATCAGCGTCCTCGTCATCGACGTCCAACCCAACGGCAACCTCGTCGTCGAAGGCCGCCGCCGCATCGTCATCGACGGCGAAACGAAGACGATCCGTATCACCGGCATCGTCCGCCCCTTCGACATTCCCTCGAACAACACGGTTTCGTCCGACGCGGTCGCGAACGCTTCGATCGCCTACGAAGCCGAAGGCACCCTCAACCGCGCGACCAACCGCGGCTGGCTCGGCGATCTCCTCGACTTCGCCTGGCCCTTCTGAAGGATTCTCGGATGAACCGCCACCGACTTTATCCCTTGGTCGCACTTCTTTTCGCCGCGTCGCTCGCCGCGTCGCTCGCCGCGCAGGCGCGTCTCGGCGATCTCGTGTCGATCGACGGCGTTCGCGACAATGAGATCAAAGGTCTCGGACTCGTGATCGGCCTGAACGGAACCGGCGACACCGGTGAAGCCGCGCGCACCCTCGCCTCCAACATGTTGCGCCGCTTGCAACTGAATCTGCCGCCGTCGGCCGTCGCTCCCGACAACGTCGCCGTCGTCCTTGTCACCTGCACGCTGCCGCCCTTCAAGAAGAACGGAGACCGACTCGACGTGACGGTCTCGTCCATCGGCGACGCGAAGAATCTCTTCGGCGGCCAACTGGTCGAAACCCAGTTGCTCGGACCCGACAACCGCACCATGTACGCCGTCGCGACCGGCCCCGTACTCACGGGCGCCGCCACCGCCCAAGGCGCCTCGGGTTCGAAAGAGACGATCAACCATCCGACCGTCGGTCGCGTTCCGAACGGCGCCATCCTCGAAAAGGAAGTGCCCCAGAAGATTCTGAACGAAGGCGGCCAAATCCGCTTCCGTCTCCGTGAAGCTTCGTACGCGACCGCGGTGAATCTCCGCGATCAAGTGAATCGCGTCTTCCCCGGAGCGGCACGGGCTCTCGACGGGGTCACCGTCGTGGTCACGCCGCCGAAGGCGTTCGCCAAGGACCCGGTGACCTTTCTCGCGCAGGTCAATGATCTTCGCGTCGTCGTCGACGCCGTCGCGAAGGTGGTCATCAGCGAGCGCAACGGCACGATCGTCGTGGGCGACAACGTCACCCTGCTTCCTTGCGCCGTGAGCCACGGCAGCTTGACGATCTCGGTCACCGAAACACCCGACGTCTCCCAACCGGGGCCGTTCTCGAACGGCACCACGCAGGTCGTTCCCCGCTCCGACGTCAAGATCACGGAGAAGGGCACCGAAATGCGCAAAGTTCCCGGCGCCACGTCGGCCGGCGAACTCGCACGCGCGTTGAACGGCCTCGGCGTTTCGCCGCGCGATCTCGTCACCATCTTCCAAATGCTGAAGGCCAACGGTGCTCTTCAGGCGGAGTTGGTGATCCAATGACCGACCTCCCGGGAATTCCGTCGGCCGCCGCCGCGACGACCGCGTTCGGCGCTCGCCTTCCGTCGCGTCTCGGTGACGTGCCGGGCAAGGACGGGCTTCCGTCCGAACCCGTCAAGGCGGCCCAAGAGATGGAAGGCTACTTCGCCTCCATGCTCGTTTCCGAACTGCGCAAGGGTCTCGCGGGAGGCTCCTGGTTCGGCGAGGGGGCCGGAAGCGACGTTTACGACGGACTCTTCGATCAAATGCTCGGCAACGCGCTTGCCGAAGGCCGCGGCATCGGCCTCAAGGACGGCATCGCCGCCCAACTCGCCGAACACGCCGCACGTCCGAACACCGACGCCCCGAACACGGAATCGACGCCATGATCCAAACCACTTCGACCCCCCTCCAAACCGCGGACGCCTCCCTCGTGCTCCAGTACCTGCAGGATGAAATCGCCTTGCAGGAAGGCGTTCTCGAGTTCCTCCGTCGCAAAGAGGAAACACTCATCAAACAGAATGCCGCGGCATTGGCCACCCTCATGGCCGAAGGCGAGCCGCTGCTCCGCCAAGTCGAAGAACTGACTCAGCGCCGCGTCCGCGTCCTGACCGCGCTTGGTCGTCGTCTCGGATTCGACGCCGACCGCATCACCCTCTCGATGGTGATCGCATCTTCCCCCGAATCGTCGCGCGGAGCGTTGAACGACGCTCAAACGACCTTGAAGGCCCGTCTCACCGACGTCGGCCTTCTGAACCGCCGCATCAACGTCCTCATCCGCCATGCCCTCGACGTGAATCGCGGGCTCGTCAACGCCCTGTTCGGCAACGGCACGACCGGCGCAGCGCCCTACGGCCCCTCGGGCCGTCAAGCGCCCACCGCGACGCCGTCCGGACTGAACCGGGAGCTGTGACATGACCTTCGGCTACGACACCGCCCTGACCGCGATCTCCTCCGCGCGCACCGCGTTGAGGACGATCGGTCACAATCTCACGAACGCGAACCGCACGGGATACACGCGCCAACGCGTGTTGCTCGACGCGAACGCACCGGCCCAGATCGGCCCCGGTCTCGCGATCGGCACCGGCGTCCGCGTGAGTTCGATCGACCAGATCGCGGACACCTACCTGACCGCGCGTCTGCGCTCGCAAGCGCAGGAACTCGGTCGCCACACCGTTCAAAGGGACATCTTCGGTGATCTCGAAACGGCCTACGGCGAACCGGACAACGGATTGAACCCGCTGTTCTCGGGTTTCTTCGGGGCCGTCGACGCCCTTTCGACGAGCGCGAGCGATCCGGCCCAGCGCAGCGGCTTCCTTCAATCGGCGAAATCGCTCGCGCAGGGATTCCGCTCGCTGAACGGGAACCTCTCGGAAGTACGGCGCGGCATTCAGGACGGCATCCGCTCCGACGTCTCGAACGTCAACCGCATCCTGACGCAGATCACGGAACTCAATCGGGCCATCATCACGGGAGGCTTCGGCGGTAGCGTTCCTCCGGACATCAGAGATCAACAAAACGTCCTGCTCAAGGACTTGGCCGAGTTCGTGGACGTGAACGTGGTGACGGTGCCGACCGGTCAGTTGGCCGTGTCGTCGGCGGGCCAGAGCCTCGTGACGCCCTCGGGCAACATCACGCTCGAGGTCCGCGCCTCGTCCGATCCGCAGACACCGACGGTCATCGGCATCGCCGGCGCGAGCGCGACCTTCGAACCCCAATCCGGCCGACTTCGTGGTTTGCTCGACCTCGATCCGACGCTCGCCCAAGGCAACATCGCCTCGATCGATGCGATGGCGAAATCGTTGATTCGCCAAATGAACCAGGCCCACGCGACCGGTGTCCCCCCCGCGGGCGGCTACGGGTCGATGACCTCGGCACGGGGATTCGCGGATCGCAACGGCAACGGCAGTGTGCTCGACGAGCGGGTTTCGGAATCGGGTCTTCCGTTCCCCGTGAAGGACGGCACCCTGACGGTGAACGTCCGGGACACGGCGACGGGCGACGTACGCCGCACCCGAATCCGCATTTCCACGAACACGACGACGGTCGGCGATCTTCGCAACCAACTCGACGGCATCGACCACGTCTCCGCATTCGTCGACACGCAGGGGCGCCTCCGCCTCGCCGCGGATCAGGGCTACACCTTCGACTTCTCGAATCGGACGGAGCCGCATCCGGACGTGGCGGGAACGCTCGGCGGGACCCGCGCGACGATGGCTTCGAACGGTTCCTTCCCCGTTGCGATTTTGCCCGGCGACACGTTCACCGTGGCGGTGGACGGGGGGGCTCCGCAAACCGTGACGCTCGCCCCCTCGGCGTTCGCCGATCCGTCCAACGTCGGCGCCGATGAGCTGGCGTCCGTCGTCAACGCCCAACTGACGGGTGCGACCGCGTCGGTCGTTTCCGGACGCCTCGTGATTCAGTCGAATCTCGGCGGCGCACCGGGCTACACCCCGTCGATCACGCTGACCGACGGCGGTTCCGGCACGGCGGCACGTCTCGGCCTCCCCACGGGCACGACGGCCGGATCGGATTTGGCCGTCAACCTCAC
>CAIWVZ010000024.1 GCA_903916245.1 uncultured Planctomycetota bacterium
ACCAAAGTGCCTTCACGACGGATCTCCGGGCCGAATGGCGGCTCCGGAGGAACTTTCGGAAGAAAAGGCGCGCGGGCTTGAGCCTATGGCGGTCCCGCCGCATCCCGTAATCTCTCCCCCCGGGAGTCTTTCGATGCGCCTGACGCTGATCCTCGCCCTGTTCGCCCTGGCCCTGTCCGCCCAGTCACAAAAGGAGGACACGGCCCTCGTCACGGGAGAAGCCGTCCCGTCCGGAGCCGTCGCCATCCTCGACCAAGTCGTGATCGGTGAATCGGAGTTCATCGCGGAAGCGATGCGCCGCCTGAACATGCCGAACAACACCGACGGTCGACGCCTCCTCGACGGGTTGGTCCAGGAAGCGCTGATCACGGCCGAAGCGACGCGCCGCAACATCGGTGTTTCGGACGACGACATCGCGAAAAAAGTCGCGATCCTCGACGAAGCGCTCAAGGGGCAGGGCACGTCCCTCGACGCCGAGATGGCCAAGTCGGGGGTGTCTCGCGACATCTTCGTCGCCAAGCTCCGCACGACGCTCGCCCTCGAACAACTCGCGCGGGAGGACCTGAAGATCCCCGACTCCGAAGCCGTGACCGGCGCGCAGCAACAGGCTTGGCTCAAGAACCGCGCCTCTCAAGTCGCGATCGTTACGGATCGCACGAAGCTTCCCGAAGGCGTCGTCGCGACCGCCGACGGTCAATCGATTTCCGCGCGCACCCTCGTGCGGATGGCGTCCCAAACGGGAAGCCGTCGAGAAATGGTGAAAGCCGTCGAGACAGTGATGCAGCACGCGCTCGTCCAAACCGCGTTGAAGAGCCGCGCGATCACGTTGACCGAAGCCGATCTCGAAGCGAACGTCGCCCGGAAGAAGGCCGCATTCGCCGCCAACCCCCAATTCGCGGCCATCGATTTCACGGAATTCATTCGGCAACAGACGGGCGCCGACATGGACGGTTATCGCCACAGCCTTCCGTTCGTCATCGACGCGGCGATTTGGCGACTCGGTCAAAACGCCTTCGCCGAAGCCGACGTGAAGAAGGCCTACGAAACCGACATCGACCAGTTCGGACCGTTGCGGACCGTCCGTCACATCCTGATCGCCGCTTCGGACACCGGCCGCAAAGGCCCCGACGGAAAACCGCTGCCTTCGATCGACAAGGCTTCCGCGCAACTCGTCGCCGTCCGCAAGGAACTCGACGGAGGCAAAACGTTCGAAAGCCTCGCCCGCCTCTACAGCGAAGACAAGGGGACCAAGTTGTCCGGTGGAAAGCTTCAGCCGTTCGCCCCCGGGGCCTCGCCGTTCCACGCCGCGTTCACGCAGGCGGCGGTCGGACTCAAGGTCGGAGAAACTTCCGATCCCGTGGTGACGACGGACGGCGTCCATCTGATCCACCTCGAGAAAATCGAACCCGCGCCTCCGATGAAAGATGTCGAAGGCACGATTCGCGAGGCGCTCGCCCGCAAGCTCCTTCAGGACGCTTGGCTCAAGGCGCGCCGCGGATGGGACATCCGTCTGAACTGAAGAGTCAGAGCTTCCCGGCTTTGCGAAGTTCCAGCGCGCGCTTCGCCGCGAACGAACCCGCGTTTTCGGCGAGCCACGCATCCACCTTGGCCGCCCGCTTCTTGCGATCGTCCTCGGTTCCCGCGGGCATAGCCTGCAGTTCCTCGAGTTCGCGCTGCTGCCGCAGGCCCTTCTGAGCCGCGGGATTGTTCCCGAGGTTCAGGAGGCGATCACGCGCGAGTCGCTCTTCGACGAGTCCCGCGCAGGTTTTCTGAAGCCTCGCGTACGCGGCCTTCGCTCCGGCCCAGTCTCCGGTCGCCGCCAAACGATCGGCGGAACGGAAGGAACCGTCGAGCAGGACTTGGAGGCCGTCCCGCAGCATCTTGGCTTCGATGGGTGGGTCTTTTTCCGCAAGCAGAACCAGCAGAGCCTTCATGGCCGCGCCGTAGTCGACATCCGCCAAGCCGCGCTTCACGCCGTCGAATTTCTCGGGAAGTTCGGACAGCGGGACGCGAAGCGCGACTCCGGCGATCTGTTGGATCTTCTCCTCGGTCACCTTTCCGGGATCGCCGAAATAGGCCACTTTGCCGTTCGCATCGACGAGCACGGCGA
>CAIWVZ010000025.1 GCA_903916245.1 uncultured Planctomycetota bacterium
CGTCCTCGATGCCGTCGTTGTTCAAGTCCACGAACTGTGGACAAAACGAGAGGCATCAGGTCATCGGGATCGACGCGGCACCTTCCTTCGTCTTCATGTATTCGAAGCCGTCGAAGCGAGGAGCCGTCTCGGTACCGCGATTTTTGTAGACGCGCACCCGCGACACGGCCATATGGGACCCGAACTTCCGCGAGGCCTCGGTGAGGTATTCCGCTTCGGGAAACGTGCCGTTGCCGAATTCGCCGACGAGCAGATCCTTGAGCCCGTCACCGTCCATGTCGCGCATCAACGGCGCGGCATGGCCCGTGATGACGTCGATGAACGCGTCGCCCGACTTGATGCGGACGGGCGCCTTCAGGTCGGCGGCGTGCTGCGCGAACACCCCGACGGCGAGAGCGCCGGCGACGAAAAGCGTGGAGATCGGCTTCATAAAAGATCGGGGCCCGGTGGAAACCACCGGGCCCCGACGAGCCTACCACGAAGGGTCGCGGTCAGATCAGAACGCAGCCCACGTGTAGCCGAAGCCGGCCACCGGCGTGAACACGATGTTCGAAGTGCCCGCGGCGAGCGTGCCGCCGAGACCGAGTTCGTAGATCATGTCGGTCGCGACGTTGACGGAACCGTTGGTGCTCGGCGCGAAGATCGCGGCACCCGCATCGGTGGCGCCGTTACCCTGCGAAATACCGAGCATCATTTGGATGGTCGTCAGTGTCTGCGGCGCGAACGAGTTCACGCCGGACAGGACGACCGCGCCCGTGGTGATGTCGAACGCGACCGTCGCGCTGCCGAGTCCCGCGTTGGTCGTATCGCCCCACCAACGGTGGTTCGTGTACGTCACGGTGACGAGCGTGCCGTTCGACCAGTCGACCGTCAACTGCGCCCCCGGGGTCAGATTCGGCTCGAAGTCCGACCAGAAGCCGGCCCACGCGCCACCGGTCGCACCGGTCGCGGCCGTCGGGGTCCAGTCTTGCAGGATCGCGGTCGTCAACGCGCCGTTGTCGAACATCACGCGGCCGTTGGAGCACACGTGCATCGCCGTCTGCACCGTCCCGTAGAAGTTGATGTTCGGGATCGGCGAATAGCAGGACGGAGACGACGGGTTGGCGCCGAACTGCAGATACGCGGAGCTCGCGTCGTCCGGCAATTGGGCCTGCGTCTTCGTGAGGGACGTCGCCAGCGCCGTTGCGTGGAAACGCGTCGGCTGCGAAAGGGCGATACCGTCCGGGTTGGCGGGCGCGACGTTGAACTGTTGCAACGAAAGGTCGAAGGGCACCGTCACTCCGACCGGCAAGGTCCCCGGGAAGAACGGCGTGGTCAACGTCAGTCCGTTGAGGAACCCCAGCGACGGATCGGCGAGATCCATATTGATCACCTGACCGTTCGCCGTGGACGGAGCCCCCGTCGAGCGCGCCTTGATCGGGGCACCACCGATGAGGAGGTCCCACGGGAGGCCGACGCTGCTCGAGCCGAAGTTGACGTTCGCGACGTTGTTCACGCACACTCTCGGCTCGGCCAAGACGAAGGCGCCGCCGGCGACGCCGTTGACGTCGAACGACGATTCCGCCGAGTTCACCTGGTAGTCGGGCGGAAGGTTCGGCACGTAGTCGATCTTGAACACCGGAACGAATGCAGTCGCCGCACCCGTGAGGGTGGTGCAGCCCGCCGTGCTGCGCATGGCGCGGCACGCGCCACCCGTGTAGCTGTAATCACCGACGAAGGCCGGGATCGCGCCGCCGCACTTGGCGATATCGATGCAGAGGTCCTTGCCGAGCGCCGGGTTGTAGCTGAACGGCGTCGTCAGCGTGAGTTGAATCCAGTCGGCGGTGGTGTTCGTCGTGGCAACGATGGCCGGCGTCGTGAACGGGCCGGTGCGAGCAACGACGACATCCGGACCTTCATTGGCGATGAACGACGTCGACAGCGCGTTGAAGTCGTTCGGGCAGGACGACAGTTTGATCTCGAGGTTCGTCCACGTGAACGGAGCCGCGGTGTAAGTGGGCGAGTTCGAGCGGACGTAGATCTGCGTGATGATGATCGGAGCCTGCAAGGCGAACTGCCCCGAGTCGATCACGTTTTGCGCGCGCTGCGAAGCCCCCGAGCCGAAGGGATTGCCGGACGTGCCACCGAAGTTGGCGGACTCGTATCCGGCAGGAAGCGTTTGCGATTGGGCCAGCACGGTACCGGCGACGAAACCGATTGCGGCCAGCAAGGAAAGCCGAGACTTCATGAAATCCACCTTTCGTGTGGGATGCATCCGACCCGACGCGAACGGTCGATCGGCGTAAGTCGTCATCTTAATCCCGGGGACGGCTGCGAGTCCAATAAACAGAAGGCCCTCTCGCACCAATCCGAACTACCGACGATTTAGTGATTTAGATCGAATTTCGTCTCGGCTCTCATTTTTACCGCGTCGACAATTCCCCCTGCGACGGACTAAACTCCGATGATGTCGTCGCTTCTTCGCCGTTTCGCCGCTCGTCTCGTCATTGCGAGCGCCACCGTCGTCGCCGTCGCCGGAGCCCAAACGCACGACGTGCGGTGGCTCGACGTTCCTACGAACAAGATCCACCAAAGCGTCAACGAAGCACTGAGTGCGCGCGGATCCGCGGATGTCCTTCTCGTGCTCCGCGAACAAGCCGATCTCACCGCGGCAACCGCTCTTCCCTCGAAGGAAGAGAAGGGCCGATACGTGTTCGACGCCCTGCGATCGGTCGCCGACCGCACGCAACGTCCCATCATCGACCGCCTGCGTGAGCGCGGCGCCGTCCATCGCACGTTTCACATCGGCAACATCATTCGGGCGATCGTCGATCCGGAACTGGCCGCCGAACTCGCCGCCCGTCCGGACATCGCACTGATCGATCCGAACCCGACGGTGTCGGGCATCTCGCAGGCGGCACGCGCTCCGGCTCTTACGAAATCCACGACGAACTCGCTTGTCCGACAACTCTCGCGGTTCGGAGGGATCGGACGTATGGCGGCCGCAGCTCTTGCGATCGAACCCGGACTCAACGCAAGCGGCGCCCCAACGGTTTGGGCGCTGGGATTCACCGGGCAAGGAGTCGTCGTCGCCGGACAAGACACGGGCTACCAGTGGAACCATCCGGCCATCATGACGCAGTATCGCGGATGGTCGCCGACGGGGGTCGATCACAACTACAACTGGCACGACGCCATCCACACGGGCGGCGGAGTCTGCGGTACGAATGCCCTCGCACCGTGTGACGACGGCTACCACGGCACCCACACGATGGGCACCGTCTGCGGCGACGACGGCGCGGGCAACCAAATCGGAATGGCTCCGGGCGCGAAGTGGATCGGCGCGCGGAACATGGACCAAGGAAACGGGACACCCGCGACGTACCTCGAGTGCTTCGAATGGCTCTTGGCGCCCTATCCGGTCGGCGGGACGCCCGCACAGGGCGACCCTTCTCGCGCCCCGCATGTCACCAACAACTCGTGGGGGTGCCCGCCGAGTGAAGGTTGCACGCTGACCTCGCTCCACCTCGCCATGCAGGCGCACCGCGCTGCGGGCATCGTGAGCGTGGTCTCCGCGGGGAACTACGGCTCGGGCTGTTCGACGGTCACCGACCCGCCCGCCATCTACGACGAGGCGTATTCGGTCGGATCGTGGCGCCAGTCGACGAACGCGTTGTCGAATTTCTCGAGTCGCGGCCCGGTCACGATCGACGGATCCAATCGTCTCAAGCCCGATCTCGTCGCCCCCGGACAAACCATTCGCTCGTGCACGCCGACGAACAGCTATGCGAACCTCAGCGGCACCTCGATGGCGGGGCCGCACGTGTGCGGCGCGGTCGCGCTGCTCATGTCCGCCCATCCGGCGCTCAAAGGGCAAGTCGCCATCGTCGAAACCGTCCTCAACGATACGGCGATCCGCTACAACTCGGCGAGTTGCTCGTCAAACGGTACCTACCCGAACAACGTCTTCGGATGGGGGCGCCTCGATGTCGCCGCCGCGGTGGCCGCGGTCCGCGGCGTCTCCGTTTCCACCGCGCCGCTCACCGCGTCGGTGGGAACCGCGACGACGCTGTCGATCCCCATCACGAACATCGGCTATCTCTCGGATACGTTCACC
>CAIWVZ010000026.1 GCA_903916245.1 uncultured Planctomycetota bacterium
CGAGGTCCGCAAGGTGCGGGAGATGGCCGTCGCGGTCGAGGCGCACGACATGCGAACCGGGTCCGAGCGTGAACGGCTCGGACAGTCCGAGATGTTTCGGATGCCAGCCTCCGGTCGCGGCCTCCGCGCGTATTCCGACCTTCACGCCGTCGACGACGACCTCGACGGGGCGAGCTTCCTGCGCGGCGTAGCGGATCCAAACGAGGGAGGACCGCTCGACCATCACGTTCCATTCGGCAAAGTGACGGCCCATGCCGCGATCGCTGCGGACGACGGGGTGGAGCGACGACCCCCACTACACCGCAGCGAGGATGCCGTTCGTCGTCGCCGCCGACGCCGGGACGATCCGAGGATCGGGCGTGCGGTTGCCCAACGAGATGCGGGCGCTCGCGACGGCACGTGTCCGCGCGCGAAGGGCGGCGGCGCGTGCCGCCTTCGTGGCGTCCGCAATCCGCGCCTTCGCCTCGGCGTGGTCCTTCTGCCAACGGTCGCGGGCTTCACGTTCTTCCTTCGAAGAAAGATCGTGGCTGTGCCACCGCGAAACGAAGTCGAGGTTGGCGAAGCTACGCGTCGAGCGGAAGACACCCGCGAGCGCGTAGTAGTCTTCCGCGGTCACGGGATCGAACTTGTGGTCGTGGCACCGGGCACAAGAAACCGTGACTCCGAGAAACGCCTTCGTCACGACGTCGATCTGTTCGTCGACGGTGTCCATGCGGAGTTTTTCTTTGTCCTGCTCCGCCAACATTTTCGGGCCGAGTGCGAGGAACCCCGTCGCGGTGAGCCGATCCCGACGTTCTCGGTCGGACTCTTCGGCGGTACCGAGCAAGTCGCCCGCCAACTGCATCGCGATGAAGCGGTCGTAGGGGAGGTCGGCGTTCATCGCCGCCACCACCCAGTCGCGGTACCGCCAGGCGTCCGCGAACGCGAGATTTTCGTCGACTCCGTTCGAATCCGCGTAGCGGGCGACATCCAACCACTTGCGCGCGAAGCGTTCGCCGTACGCGTTCGACGCGAGAAGGCGATCCACCACGCGGGCGTCCGCATCGTCCGCCGTGTCCGCGAGATAGGCGCGAATTTCTTCGATCGTCGGAGGAAGCCCCGTCAAATCGAACGTGACGCGGCGCAGCCACGTTCGCCGATCCGCCGCCGGGCGACGCGACAATCCGCGTTCGGCGAGTCCTGCGTCGATCGCACGATCGATGAAGTCCGAGTCGGTCGCGGTGGTGGTGCGCGGTTTGAAGGCCCAGTGGTCGCCCTTGGTGATTTTCTTCCCGGCCGGAGCACTCGCCGGGAGGCCTTCACCGCGCGGGATGGCCGCCCCCGCACGTACCCAAGCGGTCAGGGCCGCGACGGCTTCGTCGGGCAACTTGCCGGCCGGAGGCATTCGAAGATCGGAGTCGTCGTAGGCGATCGCCTTGATCAGCCGGCTCGCCGCCGGATCGCCGGCGACGATGACGGGGCCCGCGGGCGTGGCGGGAAGGCCGCCGCGCCGAAAAGTGAGGTCGAGGTCCGCGTCGGGCGCGTCCCCGCCGTGACAGTCGGCGCAATGAGCCGCGAAGAGGGGGCGGATGTGCCGTTCGAAATGTTCGACGGCGGCGCCGTCCGATTGCGCCGGGGCGAGGCCGCAGAGGGCGACGACGA
>CAIWVZ010000027.1 GCA_903916245.1 uncultured Planctomycetota bacterium
TCAAAATCCAGCTTAAAAATATCAAACAGCCGCCTGTTTGGCGCAGGGTGGTTATTGCCGAAAATAGCTCCTTTCACCAGTTTCACCTCGTGATCCAGGGTGCCTTGTGCGTCCGCCGGAATCTCGACGACCGCGCCGGTCGGGACGACGGTATCGGGCAACTTGTTGAAAACGAGCGGTTCCGGAGGGGGCGCGTTTCCGAGTTCGACGGCATGGGCTCGGTAGGTACGGCCGAGGGCGAGGATCTTGCCGGGGCGGAAGGCGTGCATGGTGTGGAATCCCGTACGGACGCGACGAAACGAGGCTCCCGACGGCCGCCGGTGCGCCTCGTCGTCACCCCCGGCACAACGTATACTGCCGGGCCCCAAGGCTCCAGTCGGATTCGGGGTGACGCATGAAACGGGTCGCCCTCTTCGGTTCCACAGGCTCCATCGGGACGCAGGCGCTGGACGTCATCGACGCCCGCCGTGATCGTTTCGTCGTTGCCGCATTGGCGGCCGGTCGCTGTACGGAGGCCTTCCTCCGACAAGTGGACACGTGGAACCCGCCGTTGATCGCGGTCGGAGATCCGGAACACGCCGCCGCGTTCGTCGCCGCCCGACCGTCCCTCGCGTCGCGACTCCACGTCGGACCGACCGGCTTGGCCACGATCGCGGGATCGTCGGAGGTCGACATCGTCCTCAACGGGATCACGGGTTTCGCCGGCCTCCCCGTCTCCCTCGCGGCCGCGGACGCCGGCAAGCGATTGGCCCTCGCCAACAAGGAATCGTTGGTGACCGCGGGCCCGCTCGTCATGGCGCGCGCCGCCGCGACGGGTGCGGAAGTGATTCCGGTGGATTCCGAACACAGCGCGATCTTCCAGTGCCTTCGTTCCGGTGGCGTCGGCGACGTCGAGAAGCTGATCCTTACCGCGAGCGGAGGGCCGTTCCGTACGTGGTCCGCGGAGCGCATCGCGTCCGCCGGACCCGCGGACGCGTTGAATCATCCGACGTGGAAGATGGGCCCGAAGATTTCGGTCGATTCCGCCACGTTGATGAACAAGGCGCTCGAGGTGATCGAAGCCCGCTGGATTTTCGACGTACCCGCCGAACGCATCGAAGTCGTGGTGCATCCTCAGTCCATCGTGCATTCGATGGTGCTCTTCAAAGATCGCTCGATGATCGCGCAGCTCGGTCTGCCCACCATGAAGGTGCCGATCCAGTATGCCCTGACCCACCCGGAACGAACGACCGCGGACACTCCCACGTGGGACGTCGCCAAGTTCGCGAACCTCAACTTCGAATCGCCGCGTCTCGACGTCTTCCCCGCCCTCGAGCTCGGGATGTGGGCCGCCCGGGAAGGCGGCTTGCTCGGAACGGTTCTGAACGCCGCGAACGAATCCGCCGTCGCCGCCTTTCTCGACGGTCGACTCGCGTTCTCCGACATCACGCGTCGCGTAACCCGCACGATGGAACGTTGGCGCAACGACGTTCCGCTCACTCTCGAACACGTTCACGCCGCCGACGCTTGGGCGCGTGAGGAAGCCGCGCGTCCATGAATGCCGTCGACTTGGCCTACAATCTTCTGACGATCTTCGGCATCGCGTTCGTGATTTTCGTGCACGAGCTCGGGCACTTCTTGGCGGCCCGTTCGGTGGGTGTCCGCGTCGAAGCCTTTTCGATCGGCTTCGGGCCGCGACTGTTCGGATTCAAGCGCGGCGACACCGACTGGAAGATCTGTCTCATTCCGCTCGGTGGATTCGTCAAAATGGCGGGCGAGCAGATCGCGACGCCCGACGCACCGTCCCACAGGGCCGCTCCCGACGAGTTTCTCGCGAAATCGTTCCTGCAGAAGACCTGGATCATATCCGCCGGGGTGATCATGAACATCGTCTTCGCGGCGGTCGCCTTGCCGCTCGCGTTCGCCGTCGGTGTCCCGTTCGAACCGCCGGTCATCGGCGCGGTGAAGCCGGGCGGAGACGGTTGGAAGGCCGGACTCGTGGCCGGAGACCGCATTACGCACGTCGATGGCACGGCGATCTTGGCTTTCGAAGATCTCGCCACCGCGATCGCGATCGGCGGCGACACCCACACGCTCGAAGTTCGAGCTTCCGACGGGACTCCCCGAACGATTGCGGTTCCGATGACCGCGGGAGTGAACGGCACGCTCCGTTCGCTCGGCGTGTTCCCCGTCTTCAAGAATCCCGTCGTCGCCGCGGGGAAAGCCCCCGAAACGGGTGACGTCGATCCGTCCGTGCATCGCGCGAAAGCGGGGTTGCTGCCGGGCGACGTCATCGTGGACGTCGACGGTCTTTCGGTCAGCGAAGCGATGTCGCTCGACGACTTGGCGGCGTTCCGAAACCGTCGCGTCACGGTCGATCGCGACGGCGCGCGTGCGGTCGTCGATCTTCCGCCGTTGGCGTTCTCGGCGCCGGACACCTCGGATCGTCTCCTCGGGCTCGACGCATCGGCGATCCGTGTCGTCGCGATCCGCGATGGATCGCCGTGGCGCACCGTCCTTCAACCCGACGACCGCATTCTCGCCGTCGACGGGCGTCGCGTAGTCACCGAAGGCGAGATCGTCGCCGCGCTCTCGAACAAGGCACCGAAGACGATGTGCATCCGTCGCGGCGGAAGCCTCGTCGCTTTCGCCCTCCCCGGGATCGAAGGAGAGCGGACCCGGACATTCCTCCGCGATGTAGCTCGCGAGGCGGACGGATTGCTGGTGTCGCCTCGCGCGGGCGGGCCGGCGGCGGCCGTCGGACTCAAATCCGGCGACCGTATCGTCGCCGTCGCCGGGACGCCGGTCTCCGCGTTCACGGACCTCGAACGTTGGGCCGACGAGGACACCGTCGAGTTGTCGGTCGTCGGGACGTCCGACGCCCAAATCGCCGCCTCGGCGGACCTCGCGACGTTCGCGACCACTTCGAGCGTTCCCGAGGTGCGGTCCGCGACCTTCAAAGTTTCGCGAGGTCCCGTCCCGGCACTCCCCGCGAGCGCCGCCTTCATGGGACTCGAGCAGACTCCGATGCTCGAGACGGTACGCACCTCCGCGACGGGCGCGATCCCGATGGGGCTCGCCTATCTGTCCTCGACGACGAATCGTGTCGTGCTCACCCTTCGTCGTCTCGTGGACCGCTCCGTGCCCGCGAACAATCTCGGCGGCATCATCACGATCTTCAAGAAGTCCGCCCAGTCCGCGAAGATCGCGCCGTCGCGCGGGCTTCTTTTTCTTGCGGTCATCAGCGTGAATCTCGCGGTGTTGAACATTCTTCCGATTCCGATTCTCGACGGCGGATGGCTCTTGCTCCTCGCCATCGAGCGCCTGCGACGCGGGCGTCCGATTCCGGAGAAGGTCCTCGGTGCCATGCAGTGGGCGGGGCTCGTCCTCGTCCTCGGGCTCATGGTGTTCGTGACCTGGAACGACATCCGCCGTTGGTTCCTCGGCTGAAATCGATGCGCGCCGCGCTTCGGCTCTTCCGCGTCGCGAATACTCCTTCCGCCGTCGCCGACGTCCTCTCGGGCATCGTCGTGGCGGGTGGAACCATCGCGAGCGTCGATGCATGGCTCGCGGCGTCGGCATCCTTGTTTCTCTACGGCGCCGGCGTCGCGCGGAACGACATCGCGGATCGTGTCAAGGACGCGTCCGTCCATCCGGATCGCCCGTTGCCGAGCGGAGCGCTCTCCGAAAGACAGGCGCGTCTCCTGGTGCTCGCGGCGGAAGTCGTCGGAATCGTCTTGGCCGTCGTCTCCGTAAGGAGCACCTGCGTCCACGGAGGGCCATGGATCGCCGCGGCGGGAGCCCTTCTCGTCGTCCTTCTCGCCGCGTCCTACAACGCGGTCCACGACCGTCGACCGCTTCTCGGGGCCGCCCTCATGGGCGCGACGCGCGCCGCCAATCTGCTTCGCGGCGTGGTCTTCGCCTTCTTGTTTTCGGCGGGCAAGGGAATGGAGTCCGTGCCGATCGCGGTCGCATCGTCGGCCCACGCCGTGTTGATCTTCGCGGTCACGCGGATCTCGCAACTCGAAGGCGTGCGCGATCCCGTGGATCTTCCCCGGCGTCGCCGACTTTTCGTGACGACGGCCCCGATCGCCCTGTTCATCGTCGCCGCTACTCTGAAAGATCCTTCGACGGCCGTGGTCCTCACCGCGACGGGCCTCGCCTGGTGCGGTTGGGCGATGCGTCCCGCAACTTTCACTCCACCGCTGGCGGGGGCCTGCGTCGGGCGCGCCATCGGTTCATGGGCCTTGTGGAACGCTCTTTTAGTCTCGGCGGCCGGTACCTTCTCTCAGGCCGCCGGGGTCACCGCTCTGTTTCCGGCGGCGAAGTTGCTGCGCCGACTCACCGCTCAGCGAGGCGCCTGAGGACACACGCGACGGCGGTCGTGCGCGGGTCCTGCCCGCCGTCGAACTCCCCGCGATATTGCTTGACCAAGAGCCAACGCGTCCACCGTCCGAGCGCGGGTCCCGGAGGAACGCCGAGTTCCCGCAGCGCGTTTCCGTCGATCAACGGCTTCAGAGGCACGGGGGCGATACGTGCCGCGAGCTCTCCGAACGCCGCCCATTCGTCGCGCGTCGGGAAGGCCGCTCGGATGTAAGGAACGATCCACGGGCGAAGCGGATGCGCGGCGCACCGTCGAAGGCGGAAGGCGTCCATGGGCAAGCGGCCGACCATCCGGCGGTGGGCGGCGACGAGAGCCGTCAGCAACTCCGATTCGTCGACCGAGAGTCGAAGGGCCGACGCTCCCCGCTTGAGCCGATCGGCGAGCGTCGACCACGGTGGCGCGACGTCCGACATAGGCCCGATCCAAGCGGCGAGAAAGACGGAAAGTCGCAACGAACCGTCGGGAAGATCGCCGACGTTGGAGAGATGCTCGGATACGCGACGGGCCCAATCGTCGGGGCGCACCCATCCCTGCGGGAAAAGGAGATCCCACAGGACGTCGGCGAGGCCGGTGTCGACCAAGTCACGGAAAGCCGCTACCCGACGCGTCGTATCGAGGACCGCCATCTTGACGAGCTCGTCGCGAATGCGTTCCGGGGCCACGGCACGCAGAAGGTGGGCATGCAGACGCATGGCCGCGGAGGTGCCGGGCTCGATGGTGAATCCTTCGCGGGCTGCGAAACGTACGGCACGAAGAAGTCGAAGGGCATCTTCCCGAAAGCGAAGCTCGGGCTCCCCGATCGCGCGGATCAGGCGCGCGTCGATATCGACGCGACCTCCGACGTGGTCGTGAACGCACGCGTCGAACGGATCGAAGTAGAGACCGTTCACCGTGAAGTCGCGTCGGGCGGCGTCTTTCGGACGCGTCGACCAAACGACGGAATCCGGATGCCGCGCGTCGGAATACGTCCCGTCCTCCCGAAATGTCGCGACCTCGTACCACGCGGACTCTCTCCCGGGGCGCACGCGCACGACGCCGAAGTGCTTGCCGACTTCCTGAACGGCGGCCCTACGGCGGCGCATCGTGGCGACGATCGCATCGGGAGGCGCGGAGGTGGCGATATCGAGATCGACCGGCGAACGTCCCGCCCGACACCAGTCCCGCACGCACCCTCCGGCAAAGAGAGCTTCGAAGCCGTCTTCACGCAACCACGCGATGATGCGCACGCCGTCGTCGAAGCGTCGCGCTTCGTCCGATCCCGCGGGGCCGCGTGCGCGCGCCATCACGGTTTCGTCGGGTACGCTCATGAACCGATAGTTACCATAGAACGCGGCGGGTGTCATCCCGCCGAATCGTCATGCCTCACCCCCGGGATCCCCGCAGCATCTCCGTCGTCGAGATCGCCATCGTTTTGGCGATCATGGCGACGCTGTCGCTGTTCGCGATTCCGGCGTTCCAGAGCCGACGCATTCTCGAAAACGAAGGGTCCGCTCGTCGGACGCTTCGCGACATCGCCGCCGCTCAACGTACGTTCGCATCGAGTCACTCCGGGACGACCTACGGATTTCTTTCGGAGTTGCTCGGCGAAGGTCCGCTGCGTCGCGGGGTAAGCGTGCGGCCGAAAGCACTCGTCGCCGCAGGCATGAAGCCCCAACCTCCGTACTACGGCAAAGACGGGTACCTCTTCGCCGTCTATCTTCCGGGTCGCGGCGCGACGTCGGTGTCCCATGATTCGTGGTCGAACCTCGCGAGCGAATCGGCGGGTCGCGACTTTCTCGCGGTGGCGTGGCCCGTCAATGCGGGATATTCGGGCCAATCGGTGTATGTGATGGATGCCGCCGGGCGGATGATGGAATTCCGCAATCAGCACGCGACTCCTTGGAGCGGGTTCCACAATCCGCCCCCGCCCTGCCTTCTCGAAGACAAAGAACGGCTCTTCGGGGCTCGCCCGCTCTACGTGCGTGCCTTGAAACCCGAACCCGTCGACGCTCCGTAGACGTCAGCGTCCCGCGCGGCGCGCGGCGAGGTCGAGAAGTCGCAGTTGCTCTTCGCAGAGGCGTCGAGCGGGTCCTGTGCGCCCCCGGAGCAAGGCGGCGCGCGCCGCGGGCGTCGCGTTCGAACCGAGCCAAGCGACGGTCGCGAACGCTTCGTCCTCCGACTTCGCTTTGGAAAGACGCTCCGCGAGATTCGGAACGACGGCGTCACCGACGACCTTCAGCGCATCGTGCATCTCGGGGGTGTAAGTCGGCGACGCGCCGAGCATCGGAATCATGACGGGGGCCATGGCCGGCGATGCGGCGATCGCGACACCCGCGCACAGCGCGCGTTGTCGCAGGTTGAGCCCGCTGGCGCCCTGTTCGACGAGGAGCGGAATGTCGGCGACTTTGCCCGCCGCCGTCAATGCGGTCAACGCATCTTCGATCTTCGCTCCCTCGGGATCGACGATCCGTGCCCGCAAGCGCTCGAGAGTGGGCGCATGATCGAGCCTTGCGAGGGCGATTTCGACGGCACGATGCGTCTCCCCCGCCGTTTTATCGAGGGCGGCCACGAGCGCCGGCGTCGCGGCTTCGAGACGAAGAATCCCGATGGCGGAAGCGGCTTCGAGCGCCGTCCCAGGGTCGTTGGGATCCACGAGAGCCGCCAAATCCCGAACGGCGGTGGTCGACCCCGCCTTCGCCAACGCCCAAGCCGCGAGTAGACGCACTCGCGGATTGAGTTCCGCGGTCAACGAACGCAGCACCGGTTCGATACCGACCGTCGGAACGTCGCGGGCGACCCGCAGAGCTTCGATCCGAAGCACGAGGTTGTTTTCCGTCAACACCTCTCCGAGAAAGGCCGACAACCCGGGGCCGCCGCAGGCGCGCGCCGCGAGAATGCACTGAACCCGGAAAGGGGTCGTCTCGGGTCCGGCGGTCGTTTTCGCGACGTCGTAGGCGTGTCGAATTTCGTCGAGGAGAGACGGATCGGCCTGCGTGATCGCGGCTTGAATCGCCTTTCCCGCGACGAACGCGTCGTCGATACGGAACAGTTCCTTGGTCGCTTCGAGGAACTCCGGATGCTTGACGCGTTCGAAAATATCGGCGAAGGCCGACAGCGTGACGCGGTCGGCGCCTTCCTTGCGAATGTGCCATTCGGCGGCGATCCACGCGACGACGCCCGGATCGTCGCAAAGGAGCGCGATGTCGTCCTTCCATTCGCCGAGGCGAACCGCCTCGTCGGAGGCGATCTTCATGAAGTTCCGCTGGGCGACCCGCACCTTCGCGGCGGGATCGAGATCCAAATGGAACGCGGCGGGTTTTCCGACGCCCACCGCGGGGTTGGCTCCCCCGACGTCGCTCGATTCCGCGGGCGCACGCAACCACCAAGCCGCGAGACCGGCGCTGAGAATGGCGAGAATGACGACGACGGATGGACGCATGGTTGGACTCGGACCGTGTTCCGCATACTCTACGTCGTCGGTCATGTCTCTCTACCGCCCCCTCACCATCGGCCCGCTCGCGCTCGACGGCAACGTTTTTTTCGCTCCGTTGTCCGGCGTGAGTACGTCGCCCGTGCGCAAACTGGCGCGCGAATTCGGCGCCAACCTCGTGTACAGCGAGATGATCAAGGCCCAGGGCGTGGTGCACGGAAACATCAAGTCACGGCATTACCTCGAGATGGATCCGGACGAGCATCCCGTCGGAGTCCAGTTGGCCGACGCGGATCCGAAGGCACTCGTCGAGGCGGCGCACGCGGCGCTCGAACGCGGTGCGGACCTCATCGACTTGAACTGCGGTTGCCCCGTCAAGAAAGTCGTCAAGACGGAATGCGGAGCCGCTCTTCTCAAGGATCCGCCTCTCATCGGGCGGATCATCCGCGAGCTCCGCGCGGCCGTCCCCGCGAACATCCCGGTCACCCTCAAGATCCGGGTCGGTTGGGACGGTTTGAACAAGAACGGCCCCCACGTGGCCAAGATCGCCGAGGACAACGGTGCGGCGGCCGTCACCGTTCACGGACGCACCCGGGAGCAGCTGTATTCGGGGCGCGTGGATCTCGAGATGATCGCGAAGGTAAAAGCCGCGGTTTCGATTCCGGTCATCGGCAACGGCGACATCCTGACCCCGGAGGATGCGAAGCGCATGCTCGAGACGACCGGGTGCGACGGCGTGATGGTCGGGCGTGGGGCCGTCGGTAATCCTTGGCTCTTCGGCCGCATCCGTGCGCATCTCGAAGGCCGCCCCGCGCCGGAACCCGGCGTCGACGAGAAGCGCAAAGGTCTCGTTCGGATGCTCGCCCTCCTCTGTGCCTCCCACGGCGACTACACCGGCGTGCGCATGATGCGCAAGTTCGTCGGTTGGTTCACGCACGGCGTCCCGGGCGGAAAGCGATTCCGCGGCGACATGATGGAGATCGAAGATCCCGCCGTTTTGGCCGCATTCATCGACGCACGGTTCGGTGTTCGACTCGGCGGGCTCGACGAAGACGAACCTGCCGCACGGGTCGCCGCCGGCGAGGACTAGGGCGTCGCGGTCAGTTCTTCGATCGGCGCGCCGGTGACCCGCGGCAGATCGAGGAGTGCGAGTCGCGCGTCCAAGTAGGCGCGGACGAGTTCGGTGCGACGCAAGTTCAACTGATCTTCGACTTGGAAGACCGCCAAGTTGGTGGAGGCCTGATTCTCGAGTTTGGTGCGTTCGTTGGCGAGTTGTTCTTCCGCCAACCGGAGGGCTTCCCGACGCGCCTTGATGTTGCGTCTCGCGGTCTCGAGATTCCGAACGGCGTTGCGCACGTCGTACGTGACGTCGGTCTCGCGGGCATGCAACTGCATGCGTGATTTTTGCACCACCAATTCGGCCTCCGCGAGTCGCGCCTTCGCCGCCCGGTTGCCGAGAGTCATCTCAAACTGAACACCGGCGCGCCAGGAGAGCGCGTTCGTCGCCCGATTGAAGGCGTCCTCCCAAGCCTGGATGCCGTCGTCGTTCACCGCGTTGGCGGAGACGTTGCCGAAGGCGTCGAGCTTCGGAGCGCGCTCGGAAAGTCGGCGCTCCACGTCGATCTTTTGACGCTCGACGACGAGGCGTGCCGCCAACACGTTCGGCTCGCGCTTCAACGCGACGTCGATGATGCCCGCGACGGGCAGCAAAGCCGTTTCCGGTGGTTCGATGGGGTCGGTCGGAACGAGCGGCGTCGACCAATCCGACACGGCGTCGAACGAGAAAATCTCCTTGCGAAGGCGATCTTCCGATTCGGTGACCTTGGCTTCGGCGGAGAGAACTTCCGCGAAACGAAAGGCGCGCGCCGATTCGGCGCTCGTCAGTTCCACGCGCGGGAACGCCCCGGTCTCCACCTGAATCCGCGTGGTGGCCAGCACTTCGTCCGCGACTTCGAGACTCCTGCGTCGCGTTTTCAGATCTTCGATGGCGAAGAGAAGATCGAGGTAGGCGGTTTCGACGCCGCGGATTCCGGTCAGCACCGTGCCTCGCCAAGTTTCGACCGATTCTTGAACCGCGATCTTCGCTTGTTCGACGGGCCCCCTCACGTAGGACTCCCACGCACCGCGAAGAAGCGGCTGCGTGAGACGGAGGTTCGCCGTCGAGTTGAAGATGGGGTTCAGGAAGGCGTTCTCCTGCTGGTACTGGTAGTCCGTATTCAGCGAAAAATCGTAGGTGGCGCCCGTCGCGAGGAGCCCACGGATTCCGAGGGATCCGTCGCTCGTTTCCGACTGGTCGTTGATCAAGAGCACCAAGGTCTGGCTGGGATTGGAGGGGTTCGGAAACACGCCGGGGAATCGCTGCTCGCGGTGTCCCCCACCGAGATCGCCGTAGAAGACGGGGTCGAGTTCCCCCAAGGCTTCCCGGACCCGCGTCGCCGCGATCCGTTGATCCATCGCCGCGGCGCGGAGGTCGAGATTGTTGCGAAGAGCCAGGTTGACCGCGTCCGTGAGGCCGAGACGCATGGGTTCCGGACGCGACTCCGCGGCGCGAGTGTCGGGACCTTGGGCGAACAGGCAACACGTGATGCCGAAAGCGGCGACGACCTTCATGCGACAACCATACGCGAGCTCGGAGGGATCTTCTCAGCGCCGGGGCGACGAAGCGGGTTTTCTCGGACGGGAGCCGGCTTCGCGGGTACGGAATTCCGCGGTGACGGCGTCCCGCAAGAGCGCACCCGCCGCTTCCGAAAGCAGGGTCGGATCTTCGGAGGACTTCTTTCGAAGGGCTTCGAGGGCGTTGAGCGCGGCGGGAGTGCCGATGCGTCCCAAGGCCCGAATGACGGGCGACACGACGGGCCCCCTCCTGCGAAGCGCGGCGGTCAAACCGGACACCCCATCGTCGCCGAGCCATCCGAGAGCATCGACGATCTCGACGAGTTCCGATTCCGGCACGTCGTCCATCCCCGCCCGCTTGCCGAGAGCGACCGCCGCGTCGGGCAGGTCTCGCCAA
>CAIWVZ010000028.1 GCA_903916245.1 uncultured Planctomycetota bacterium
ACGTTGAAGTTGGTGATCGCGGCGTTCAGGTCGGATCCCTTCTTCAGTTCGGTTTCTTCCTTGTTCTTCACGGTCTGACGCTCGTTCACGGCGATCGTGAGGACGTCGCCGACCTGACGTGCCGTGGTGTCCGCGAACAGGGACGGCAGCGGGCGATCCGTGGTCCAAAGCGACTGGCCCGACACGGCGGCGGTCGCGACGAGAAGGAAGATCGGAGCGAAACGGTTCATCGGAAGTCTCCGGACGTCGGCGCGGGAGCGGCCGGGGCGACGTCCACGGTGCGGGAGTCCACGACGATGCCGTAGACCACCTTGTTCGATTCGGCGTTGATGACCGCGATGCGATCGCCGGGAGCTCCGGCGCCTTGGGCACGGCCGATCCCCGTCACGGAGAGCGGACCGTTGCGGAAGCGCAGCGTCACGGTGTCTCCGCGCTCGATCACGGGGCGCGCGCGGAAATCCCGCGCGATGAGAGACGTGCCCGCCGCGATGCGTCGCGTGACCGTCGCCCCGACCGGAACTCCGTCCGGAAGGACGACGTCGGTCGTATCCGCGGTCACTTCACGTTCCTCGAACGCGACGTCGTCCGCGCGCAGGGTGGCCCCCATCGAAAGCTCGCGGGCGGCGACCGCCACCTTCGCGCGGCGTCGGACGTCGACCACGAACGCAAGGCGTTCGCGTTCGACCCCGTCGACGATGGCGACGGCTTCGAGGGTCACGGCCCCGACGGGCAACTTGGTGCCGACGTCGCGGATGGCGAGTCGCGTGGACCAACGCCCGGCGCAAACCGTGAGATCGGGGGGCGTGGCGCTGCGGCCGAACTTCGCCGAGGCGGCGTGCTCGCCGAGCGACGTGCGTAGGTGGTCTTGACCCAAGCGACGAATGTCGTCGCCGCGGAACGTCACGGTCTTGACGTCGACGCGGGTCGATTCGGCGCCGGAAATCACCAACGACTTTGGGGCGATCCCACCCTCGGCGAGGATACGAATCACCGTATCGCGTGCGACGACGAGCGCCCGTCCCGTCTGGGGTCGGGTCCCGAGGTTCAGGGCGCGCGCCTTCGTCGCGGCCGCCCCTTCGAATACGCAGAGGTCTCCCAACGTGATGTCGAGTCCCGAGACGGTGACGTCCGCCTTCTGTTCGACGAACAACGGCGCGTCCTGCGCGGCGAGCGTGCCCGCGACGACGAGGAGCATGAGGAGGATGCGTGGCATGAGGCGGCTCAGCGGGTGATTTGGTTGGCTTGCGACAGCATTTGGTCGGCGGTGTTGATCGCCTTCGAGTTCGTCTCGTAGGCACGCTGCGCGAGGATCAGGTTGATGAGTTCCGTCGCGATGTCGACGTTGGAGCGCTCGACCGATCCCGAAAGGATTTCGCCGGCGCCCTGATTGCCGGGGTTGACCGTCACGGGTTGTCCCGACGCTTCGGTCTGGCGGTAGAGATTGCCGCCTTCCGCCGAGAGCCCCGCGGAGTTCGTGAAGGTCACGAGGGAGATCTGCCCGAGTTGGGTCACGTCGTCGCCCACCGTCGCGGTGACGGTGCCGTCCCGGGAGATCGCGAGCTTCGACCCGACCGGAACCTGCCCGAGTCCCGGCACGAGCTTGAGCCCTTGGGAGTTCACGATCGAGCCGTCCTTGTCGAGTCGGAACGAGCCGTCGCGCGTGAAGACGCGTCCCCCGTCGACGCCTTGAAGTTCGAAGAACCCGTCCCCTTGGATCGCGAGATCGAGCGGGCGGCCCGTGTCGATGAACGTGCCGTTGGTGAAGTTCTTCACCGTCGCGGTGATGTGCGAGCCGTTTCCGACCTGAAGGCCCGACTCCGTCGAACCGTCCGCACGCATCGTGCCCGGACGAATCGGCGTCGCGTACAGCATGTCTTCGAAGTTGACGTCACTGCGCTTGAAACCCGCGGTGTTGACGTTCGCGAGGTTGTTGGCGATGACGTCGACCTGAGTCTGTTGCGAGCGCATGCCGGAGGCGGCGGTATAGAGGGCGCGGAACATTGGAATCTCCTCAGCTTTGGCGAATGCGGTTCATGGAGGCGTCGTCGATCGCCCGGGCCGCGCGTTGGGCGGCTTCGTAGGCTCTCTGGACGGAGACCATTTCGATGAGTCCGTCGATGACGCCCTGTACCGGGCGTTCGAGATGGCCCGCGACCGCTTCCGGAGCGGCGACGGGATCGGGGCGCAGCGATTCGGGGGCCCGGAACATCGTGTCCGAGACCGCTTCGAGGCGTTCCGGTGTGTCGAAGGTGACGACGTTGACGCGTCCGAGCGCGCGGCCCGCCTGCGAAAGTTCGCCGAGGGCGTTCATCGCGACGGGGCCGCCCGACGGATCGGCTTTGAGACGCCCGGAAGCGGCGACGACCTCGAATCCTTGACGCGTGGTCAGCGTGCCGTCGGTGGCGACGACGAAGTCGCCGTTGCGCGTGTAGAGCGGGCCGTCTTTTCCGGTGACCTCGAAGAAGCCTTCACTCTTGAGGGCGAGGGAGAGCGGGTTGGCGTTCGCCACCGGCATGCCGGGAGCGAACGACGTCTTCACGTCCGTGCGCACCAGCGACGGCGGAAGGCCCAGTTCGCTCTCGAAGGTGGACGACACGGTGCGCGTCACGGCTTGACGCCACTGGTAGCCCGCCTTCTGCACGCCCGCGAGGTTGGACGTCGCGACTTCGAGTCGCTTTTCCAACGCGGCCATGGCGCTGGCCGCCGCGAGATTGCCGTCGATCGTCATGAGGTTCACCTTTCCCGGGGTCGGTACGGACCCCCGGACACCTCACGTCATGCAACCGGCTTGCCATGGGGTTTTTCCCCGAAATCGGGGCTCTCCCGCCGGAATTTCCGTCGGATTTTCCGACACCCGTCCGCGAACCGGCGGGAAACGCGTCAGCGGAGTGCGGTGGACAGCGTTCGCAGTAGAAGCGGCCAAGCATCGACGGTCCATCCACGGAAGATGGGGTCGAACGCGAACATCGTGACGCTGCCCCGACCGACGCGTGCGCGGACTACGGCCCACTTTCCGGCGATCGCGTCCGCCCCTTCGACGAAGCCCGCGACGACGAGATTGTCGAACGGGCTCGACGCCGAAGTGGGCCGAGAGGCCCCACCGTCGCCGTTGCGGGCGGCGTAGCGCGCGAGGGGAACCATCTCGATCGATGGGGTCGACGTGTTCGGTTCCCAGCCGATGGGCTTGTCGACGAGAGCGACCATGGTCGACGGGATTCCTGCAGTGATCGGGTCGTCGCGTCGCAGTTCGAGCCGCAGCGCGGTTCCCGGAACCGCGATCCTCTTCTCG
>CAIWVZ010000029.1 GCA_903916245.1 uncultured Planctomycetota bacterium
CCCGCCGACATGGCCGCGACGGTCGCCGAGGAGTCCGCCGTTCGGGATGCGGTCACCACCGCGGGTCGTCTCGCGGCGCTCGGCGACCTCGATGCCGCCGTCCGCGAAGCTCGCGGCGTGCGTCTCGAAGGACGGACGCTGTACGTCGGGACGCTCTTTTCGGTCGAACGGCTCGACGGCGATCGTGCTTACCTCGTTTATCCCCAGCGACCGACGCCGATCGGACCCGTGGAAATTCCGGGCCTCTCCACCGTCTTCGAAGGCGGGCCGACGCGCGCCGCGTGGATTCCGATGGAGGTTACCGGTCGCTTGAAGGCGGACGACGTCCGGGCACGCCGAGACATCGCGGGTTGGATCGCCGCCGGAGGGCCGATCGTCGTCGTCATCCTCGTCGTCGGCGGGCTTGCCTTGCTGGTGGCGTTGATGCGCCTCGCCGTCGTTCACAGGACGCGACCGATCGCTTCGGCGATCGTCGAAGCGGCGCGCGCGGCGATCGATCGCGGCGACCTTGCGGAAGCCCTCGGACGGCTGCGTTCCGCAGGGGTGGAAGGAACTCATCTCGCCGATGCGATCGCGGGAATCGCCGCGGCCTCCGGAGAAGATCGACGGACGCGTGTCGACGTCGCCCTCGACGCGGCCGCACTTCGGCATGAGCGTGCGACGACTTTCGTCGCGGCCGCCGCCGGGATCACGCCGCTTCTCGGACTCCTCGGCACCGTGATGGGCATGATCACCACCTTCGAAGGCGTCGGAGGTGGAGGTACCGATCGCTCCGCGATGCTCTCGCGTGGGATCTCGGAAGCGTTGATCACCACCGAAGCGGGTCTTCTCTTCGCTATTCCGCTTCTCCTTCTGCACGCGTTGATCCTGTCCCGCGCGGAATCGCTGGCCGCCGCGTTCGAAGATCAACTGGGTGCGCTTCTTCCGAAGGACGCGGCGTGACCACTTTCGCTCGGGTGTGGTCGCAACTCGGATGGTTCGCGTGGCCTCTGTTCGCGACGACTTGGATCTCCTTCGCCCTGGCCCTTCGGACGGCTTTCCAGTTGACGTCCCTCTCCGAGCACGACGGTGCCTACGCACGCTCGGCTCCTCGACGAGGATTGCGACTTTTGGCGACCAGCGCCGCGGCGGCACCTCTCATCGGATTGCTCGGGACCGTGTGGGGCTTGGTCTCGGTCTTCGGCTCCATCGATGCCGATACGGCGCCCGCCGATGCCATGAGTCACGGGTTGCGTGTTGCTCTGCTCACCACCGAAGTCGGACTTGCATGCGCGATTCCCGCACTCGGGGCCCATGCCTGGTTGTCGCGCGTGTTGACGCGGCGGTTCGCCACGATCGAGGCGGCGCGATGAGCCGCCGTCGCGAGACGCGGAGGCATCGCCTCCCCGAATTGAATCTCACTCCGTTGATCGACGTGGTGTTCAACTTGTTGATTTTCGTCCTTGTCACCGCGTCGTTCTCGCAGCCCGAATCCGTTCCGACCGAACTGCCGCGTTCTTCCCGCGCATCGCCGGGCGGAGATGCGATCGTCGTTACGGTCGGCCCGACGATGGCCGTCGACACGGAACCCGTGACGTGGCTGACGCTCGAATCCGCGACACGCGGGGCGATCGCGACGCGCGGCACGACGACGGCCCTCCTGATCGCGGACCGTACGCTTCCCACCGGGACTTTGGTGGAGGCGCAGGATGCCCTCGCACGCGCCGGGATCACCACGATGCGTCTCGCGACGGAGGCCGTTCGTTGAAGTCGGCGCACGTCGCTTCCGTCGTTTCGACCGTCGCCGGATTTTTGGCGGCATGGGCGCTTTTTTTTCTCGTAGGACGCGCCGACGAGGCGCTCCCCGTGACACCGCCGAATTCCACGCCTTCGGTCCTCGTGCTGACCGAAGAGCGGCCGATCGTGCCGTCGTCGACCTTGGACACGAGCGAAGCGGGACGTACGGCTCCGACGCTCCGAATCGTTGCGGCTGCGACACCCGTACCCGCGACGACGTTGGCCCGTGAGGCGTTGGCCGCATCGCCGACACGCACCGCGAGTGTCGTCGCGCTTTCGGCGATCGCGGCATCATCGGACGACATCTTTCCCGCGTCCCCCGGAACGACGACGACGGCCACCGATGGGGTCGGCCCCGTCGTTGCGACCGACACGCCCACGGTCCCCGATCGTGTGGCGAAAGACGCCGCCCCGTCGACCGTCGATCGACCGTCGACGACGGCGCCCGCGCCCACAACTCCGGTGCCCCCCGAGCCCCGACCACTCCGAGGAGTGTCCGCCCCCGCACGTCCCCGGTCGGCTCCCGAACCTCCGTACCCGGCGCGCGTGCGCGCACGCGACGGAGAAGGTGCCGTTTCGGTGCGACTGCGGATCGATGCGTCCGGAAAGGTCGAATCCGTGGAAGTGCTCGGTGCGTCGGGCGATCCGGCGTTGCGGCAATCGGTCGTCGATACGGTCCGACTCTGGACGTTCGACCCCGCGCTCGAAGATGGTCGCTCCGTCTCTTCGTCGTTGATTCGCCGCTTCGTGTTTCGTCTCGACGATCCCCGTTGACCGATCTCGCGTCGGGGAGAGCGCCCCGCGAGTTACGGCCGCTTCATGCGGCTCGGTCGACTCTCGGTCGGGGTCGGTCCCGCCAGAGTCGCTCGGGCTGCGGCGGTCGCCACCTTGCGCCTCAACGTTTTCGTATCGCCCTTGCCGTCGGGGTGGAGACGCGTCGACAGCGTCACGATGTATCCGTGCGAGGACGGATCGAGCCAAAGTGCGGTCCCGGTGAATCCGGTATGTCCGCACGAGCCCGCGGGAAAGAGGTCGCCCTTCGCGAACGCCTTCGGATCCGCATCGAGGCCGAGGGTTCGGACTCCCGAGCCGTCGGTCGACGCGGTGCCCGTCACGAGCAAGCGTGCCGTTTCCTTCGAAAGGACACGACGCGTCGTCGTTCCGTCGACGAACGCGCCTTCACCGAGCACCATCCGGCACCAACGGGCGAGATCGTCGGCGGTCGAAAAGAGTCCCGCGTGGCCGGCGACTCCACCGAGCAGATGGGCGCGCGGATCGTGGACGACGCCTTGCAGCATCTTGCCTTCGCGAGGTTCCGTCGCGGCGCAGCCTTCCCGGATCGACGGATCGGGAAGGTAATCGGTTTTCGACATCCCGAGTGGAAGAAACACCTCGTCGCGCGCGAAGCGATCCAAGCGTCGGCCGTCGATTTTCTCGACGAGTCGTCCGAGGACGATGTAGCCGACGTCGCTGTAGATCGTGGTCGTTCCCACGGGGGCTTTGAGACCGAGGTCGCAGATGTTCTTCCACGCCGTGTCGGCACCCTTCGCGTAGTCGGCGACGGCATTGTCGGCGAGGAGACCGCTTCGGTGCTGCAGGAGTTGGCGCACGGTGATCGCTTCCTTGCCCTTGGTTCCGAATTCCGGGAACCAAGTCGCCACCGCACCGTCCAACTCCAGCTTTCCCCTATCGACGAGTTTCAGAACGCTCGTCGCACATGCGACGGGTTTCGTCAGCGATGCGCAATCGAAACGTGTCGTCGGTTCCATCGGCTGCGCCGAAGGGACGGTTCGGCGTCGCCCCCACGCTTCCCACAGGAGGCGCTCGTCGCCGCGTCCGACCCAAACGACGCCCCCCGGAGTCTCTCCCGCCGCGATGGCGGCGTTCATTGCGCTCGCAACCTCGTCCTTCAGACTTCGATCTTGTCCTGACGTCGTCGCGACACAAACAATGACCGCGATCAGGAGTCGGACGATTGGAGCGGAGCGCATGCGTCGAAACGGCATGCGTCGCACTCTAAGCCCGCCGCACCGGGTCGGTGGCGGCTCGCGGTTTCGGGGCTCCGGTCGGCGGAGATCGCTTCATGCTCCGCGCGCGGCTACTTCGGGCCCAAAGGCAGGCCCGCCTCCATCCAGATCCAAAAGAGCGCCGTCCATACGACGAGGAAGAACAGGGCGTAGGGAAGCATCGTGGCGACGAGCGTCCCGAGGCCGGCCTTCGGGTCGTAGCGTTGCATGAAAGCCATGATGAGCGCGAAATACGACATCATCGGGGAGATGACGTTCGTGCAGGAATCCCCGATTCGGAACGCGCACTGCGTCACCGCGGGATCGATCCCTGCGAGAAGCAACATGGGCACGAATACCGGAGCCATGAGCGCCCACTTCGCCGACGCGCTTCCCATGATGAGGTTCACGAGCGCCGTCAGTCCGATGAAGGCGACGAGTGCGAAGTTCCCCGACAGTCCGGTCGCTTCGAGAAGGGCGGCGCCTTTGACGGCGAGGATGAGACCGAGGTTGGTCCACGAGAAGTACGCCACGAACTGCGACGCGAAGAAGACGAGCACGAGGTAGCCCGCCAAAGTCTCCATCGACTTCGCCATGCCTTTCATGGCCTCCGCGTCGTTGCGGATGCTGCGCGTGACGACGCCGTAGGCGAGCCCGCCGAGAGCTCCGAAGAAGAAGATGATCGTGACGATGCCCGACATGAACGGCGAATGGAGGACGCTGTCCGTCTTCGGATCCCGGAGGAAGCCGCCTTCGGGGACGGTGCCCCACAGCACCAAGCCCGTGAGAACCGCGAAGACCGCCGCCGCGGCCGCCAGTCCTTTCTTCTCGATGGCGTCGAGGGGCTTGAGCAGCTCCGATCCCTGCCCACCCGTCGCGGGCGTCCACGGCCCGAGGCGGGGTTCAATGACTCGGTCCGTGATCCACCAACCCGCCGCCGTAACGAGGAACGTGGAGGCGGCCATGAAGTAGTAGTTGCAGGCCGGGTTGACGAGAATGCCCGGTGTGACGATGCGTGCGGATTCCTGCGTGATACCCGCGAGCAACGGATCCACCGTGCCGAGCAGGAGATTCGCGCTGTAGCCGCCCGAGACGCCGGCGAAGGCCGCGGCCATTCCCGCGATCGGATGACGTCCCGCCGCCGCGAAGATGGACCCGCCCAACGGAATCAGAAGCACGTAGCCCAATTCGCTGGCGATGTTCGACATGACGCCGCAGAACACGATGACCCCCGTCAGCGAAGCGCGGTTGGCGCCGAGCACGACCAAGCGCAGCGCGGCGCCGATGAGGCCCGATCCTTCCGCGATTCCGATCCCGAGCAGCGCCACGAGGACGGTGCCGAGGGGGGCGAAGCCCGTGAAGTTCGTCACCGTCTGGGTGAGGATCTTGTGCAAGCCTTCGACCGAGAGAAGGCTCATCGGAACGAGCACTTCCTTCGTCTTCGGGTGCAGGGCGGAGACGCCGAATCGCACCGCGAGATCCGACAGCACCATGACCGCCAAGGCGAGCAAAAGAAACAGCGTCGCGGGGTGAGGAAGGGCGTTCCCCGCGCGTTCGATGATTTTCAGGAACCGATCGGTGAACGAATTCGAAGAGGCACGGGCGTTCATGGTGACGGAAGTCTAGGCAATCCGTCACATCCCTCGATTCTCCGAAGGAATGGTTTTACCCGTGGATACTCCACCCTTCGGGCGGACCCTTTCAGAACGTCGTGGTGAAGCCGAGGACGAAGTTCGTGCCCGGTTCGTTGAGGCCGGACCCGTGAACACGGTAGTTCTTGTCGAGGATGTTCTCGATGCCGGCGAAGACGTCGGTCGATGACGATGCTCGCCAACCCGCATAGAGGGACAGCACGCCGTACCCGGGGGTGCCCCCCGGTGGGATGCGCGAGGTGTCGGCCCGATCCGCGGTCGTCAGACGCGTTTGTCGGGAAACGAACTCCGCCGTCGGCTCGAGCCAAAAGGCCCCGTCGTCGTTCGTCCACCGTGCCGCCAACGTGGCCTGCAACGGTGCCATGCGCGACAACGGTTCGCGTGCGATCACCGGGGAGGACGTCGGGTATTGATCGAGGGCGCCGTCCATCCACGTGCCCGTCATGCGCAGGGACCAATGGTCGTCGACGGTCCAACGGGTCGCGACGTCCACGCCTTGAACGAAACCATCGCCGTCGTTCGACTTCACCGCTTCGGTCAACCCTCCGGTCACTACTCCCGTCGGACGGCGGATGATGATGTCGTCGAGCAGCGTGTAGTAGTAGGCGACTTCGTACGTCCACGTTCCGCGTCCCTTCACGCCCAATTCGAAGGTGTCGGCGTGTTCCGGGCTCAATCCCGGAGAAGGCACTTCGAGCTCGTTGGTGCGAGCGATGTCGAGCCGTGTCAGATCCGACAGATTCGGCGCACGGAATCCCTGCGACCAACCACCGTAAAGCGATCGGTCGTCGTCGATCTTCGCCACCGCACGCAAGGACGCGACGACCGCGACCCAGTCGTCCTCGATCGCCGTCGGAACCGCCGTCGCGGCCGACGACGACGCCACGCGGTCCGCGTCGACGGAGGCGTAGGTCGCTCGAAGTCCGCCGATGAGGGACAACGAAGGATTGAGCGCCCAGGCGTCCTGGATGAAAAGCCCTCCGAGGTCGTAGGAGGCGTCGTCGGCGACGGGGCCTTGGATCCCTACCGAACTCAGGGCGCCGCTCGCGGCGTAGTTGAATCTCCACGAGTCCACCGAGTCGCGGTACCAGTCCCCTCCGAACGTCAGGGAGTGGTCACCGATCTTCTTGTCGAACTGCAGAGCGATCCCCCACGTGTCGACGTCGAAGCCGTCGATATTGCGCTGATCGTTGGCGCGGATTCGATCCCCGTCTTCCTGATAGTTCTGATAGGAGACGGTCGCCTTCATGTGGTCGATCGCACCGTCGAGCTTTTGGCCGTCCAGTGAAAGACCGACGAGGTCGCGGCCGAAGTCGAACATTCGCTGCTTGTCGGTACCGACCGTCGTGCCCTGCCAGGATTTCGCCCACAATGTCTGATGCGTGCGCATCGCGTCGTCCACTTCGACGGATTGTCCGATGAGCCGAAGGTTCCAACGCGTGTCCAACGCGAAATCGAAAACGCCGTCGAACGCGTTCAGGTCGTATCCGGTCTTCGGTTGTTCGTTCAGAGACCCGCCCGCGCGGACGTTGCCGTAGTTGGCGATGGTTCCGCCGACGAACCACCCGAAATCCTTCCCGATGTTCCCTTCGATTTCGGCGCGATTGTCGAAGGCGTTGAGTGCCGACTGATACGTCGACGACACACGTCGCTCCCATGACGACGTCTCGCCGCGCTCAAGACGGGATTTGGGGAGGATGTTCACCGTTCCGCCCATCGAATCGGATCCGTAGAGCACCGACGACGATCCGTACACCACTTCCAAGCGTCCGATCGATCGAGGATCGACGGTGCCCCACAAGTCGTTGGGACCCGCTCGCAAGACCGAGTCGTTCAGGCGGATGCCGTCCACCATGAGCAGCGTGTGGTAGCCGGTCAGCCCGCGGATGAACGGCGAGTTTTGGATATGCGACGTCTTTTGCAGGTGGATGCTCGGAGCGTCTTCGAGCGCGTCCGAGAGACTGCGCACGGGACGGGTCTTTTCGAGCTCGGCGACGTCCACCGTCCACGTCGTCGCGGGAACGTCGAGCGGCGACTTGCGTGTGCGGGTCGCGGTGATGATCACCGTCTCGGCATCATCGATCGCGCGATCGACCGCGTCGGGGCGCGACGTGGGTCGCGTGTCTTGGGCGAAGACCGATGCGGAGAGGAGCAGCGCGGCGCCGATGCCGACGGCCGATCGCGAAGACGCAACGATGAAACGACGTCGCGTGGCTTGCGTGACGAATGAAGGGCTCATGGGGCGTGTCGAGGCAATGGGTGAGTAGAGAGGGTGAGACGATAGCGTCCCGACGGGAGGCGCGTCCTTCGTCCTCGGTGAACGGCCCGGAGGTCCGAGGAGTTCATGCGGGCGTGGGACGTCTCGCCCTTCGAGGGGGGAAACGGCCCGTCAGCGGAGTTGGATCCCGACGGCGGGGGAAGACGGCCCCGTACTCGTCGCGAGCCGAGCGCGGACCATCGCCGAATAGCGCCCCGCGGGGAACGACGCGGGAACGTCCATCCACGGGGCGGCGGGCGAAACGACGATTCCGTCGATCGGCGGCACTCCCGGAATCGGCGGTTCGCGGTCGACCGTCAGGATGTAGGCCAACGGCCAGAGCGGGGCCGCTCCGTCGACCACGATGCGGCCGCGGCCCACATCGGGATCGAACCTGACCGACGGCGGGGGCGGGACCAACCCGCGCGCGGATGGATCGACTTGCCACACTTCGATGTCGGGCCCCGGTCGTACGAGACGGTCGCATCGACGCCATGGATAGTCCGTGCGATCGAGGGCTTCGAAGGCCGCCACGCGGTGCCCTCCCGGCTTGAACCCGGTGAATGTCGCGACGCGACGGCACGCGGGATCTTGGGCAAGCACCGGCGACACCGGGCCGATCCAGTCGGTCACCCCGTTGCCTCCGCGTGTGAGCACCAAGTACCACGGCGACTTTTCGGTATCCCACGCGGCGGGATCGAAACCGAGAAGCGCCGAGGCGGGAATGCCTTCGAGGCCGCGATCCGCGGGACTCGAGATTCGTGACCCGCCACCTTCGCGTCGCCACCACGCCGCGAGCTGACCGTTCGTGGTCGGCGTGGCGTAGAGAGCCGCCACCTCGACGGATCGCCATGCGGGGTCGACCGCGAGCCACCCGAACGCGAACACCCCGACGAGGCGTGCCCGTCGCGGTGCCGCGTCCATGAGATCGGCGACGAGGATCGCCGCACCGATGACGATGGGCGGCAACACCGGTTCGAGGTAGCGGAAGAAATTCAGCGGGACGGCCGCGAGCGGGAGCAGGAGGGCGGCGGTCGCGAGGGCGAGGGTGCCGCCGCGGTCGGGAACCCGTCGTGCGTAGAGCGCGAGGCCGACGATGCCCGCCAACGCGAGCGCGGCCCCGAGGGCCGCGTCGAGCCCGGTGCCCCAAATCCAAAGCACGCGCGTCAGTAGATCGACGTCGATGCGGCCTGAAAACGCCGCCTGGGTCGCGAGACTCGCTCGGAACGCCGCCACATCCGTCCACACGTGGGGCATGCAGATCGCGGCCGTGACGACGGCGAGGCCGCCTGCGGCGATGCATCGCGTGGTCTTTGTTCTCAACGTACCGGCGGCCTCGCGAGTTCCGCTGAAGATCGCATACGCCAAGGCGATGCCGAGTCCCGCCGGCAACCACCGCCACGCCGTCGCGACGCCGACGGCGATCGCGGCCCGAAGGATCGCTCGTCGCGTACGGTCGTGCGCTGCGGCATCGACGGCGATGATCGCGATCAGCGTGACCAACGCCGCGGGGACGTCGAGCGTTCCGGCATGGGCGTCACGTACGGGCAGAAAGGCGACGGCCATGAAACCCGCGGCGATCACCCCCGCCACGTCGCCGCGAAGACGGCGCGCGAACCACGCGACGAGCGCGATCGTCGCGGTCCCGCAGAGCCACGACCACACGCGCAGCGCCCCGTGCGAGGCGCGAAGATCGTCGAGCCACGCGGTGAAGGGCCGCGTGCCCCCGGTGAGGCGTTCGATCCACCAGCCGGTTTTCAGAACCCCGTAGGCGCTGTACCAGGCGAGCGAGGGATAGGCGTCGTGGGGTGGGCGGAAGTTGCCCGCGTCGAAAGCGCGCGCGGCCTCGCGATAGAAGTGCTCGTCGGGTCGTAGATCCATCGGACCCACGGCGACGCCGCCGACCCGTTCGTCGAGTCCGTAGAAGAGCCCACACCCCCGCAACGCCCCGCCCACGACGACGGAGGCGAGAACGAGGAGGAGCAGGGTGCGTCGGGTCACGTGGCGGGAGGTTCGGCGATGAGGGGGACTTTGGTCTGCAGTGTGTCCCACAACTCGTGGCGGATCTCTTCGAGCGCGGGGCTTCCGATCTTGTACCGCTCCGAGGACATTCCGTCATCCGCGACGTTCAAATGCCACGCGAGCGCGTCGACGCCGATTTCGCGCGCCATGCGCCGGGCGGCGTCCATCTCTTCCTTCGTGTCGTTCCAACGGAAGAGGATGTAGCGCCAAACGATGATCGGATGTTTGCGGCCGAGACGGTTGCGGGTTTCGACACATCCGCGCAGGTTGTCGATCACGCGATTGAAATCGCCGCGGACCCGGTACTTGACGTAGGTTTCCGGCGTCGCACCGTCGATCGAGAAGACGACACCGTCGAGTCCGCACGTCGCGAACTCTTCGCGCTCCTTCGCGGTGCGGAAGTAGTGCCCGTTCGTGGACGTGAAGACGAAACAGCGCGGGTTCTTTTCCTTGGCGTAGCGGATCATGCGCGGCCATTCGCGATGCATGAAGTTCTCGCCGCCGAGGTGATACTCCATGTATTCAAGATCCGGAGACAGACTGTCGATCGCCTTCTGGTACGTCGGCCAGTCCATGACGAGGCGGCCGTCGCGACTGCCTTCGATCGAGTCGCGATCGCAGCCCGGGCACGCGAGGTTGCACGCCGCGACGGATTCGAGGTAGAGCGCCTTCGGCTTCGGCAATCCGGCCAGCCGCGCGTCCGCCGGCGGAGCGGCGATGCGGTTCGGACAATTGCGGCAGATGGGGACCGAGTCGATATCCGTCAGCGTGGCCTGCCGGAGTCCCGCGTAGGCCGGGCCGTTCCAGATCGCGTCGAAATCGTGCGTCCTCAGGTTGCCGAGCGGATTGGTCTTCCCCGCGTCGATGCACGCACATACCGCCGTCCCGTCCGACAGAAAAGTGATCTGTCGGAAGGGTCGATCGCAGTAGCGGTTGACCGTCGGATCGACACGCGTGTCCATCGGAGGAGTCTAGCCTCCACGCGGGGCGTAGGTGCGCGCGACGTAGTCTTCGACCATCGCCGTGAAGTCGTCCGCGATCCCCGGACCGTGCAGAGTCTTCACCAACTTGCCGTCGACGTAGACGGGCGCCTTCGGATCTTCGCCCGTTCCCGGCAGAGAAATGCCGATATTCGCCGCGCGACTTTCGCCCGGTCCGTTCACGATGCACCCCATGACGGCGACGAGCAGGTTTTCGGCGCCCGCGCGTTCCTTTCGCCAAACGGGCATGCGGGCGTCCAAGTAGCCCTGAATCCTCTGTGCGAGTTCTTGGAAGAACGTCGACGTCGTGCGCCCGCATCCCGGGCAGGCGGTCACCGACGGCATGAACGAGCGCAGTCCCAACGTCTGCAGGATGTGCTGGCACGTCTTCACTTCTTCGGTGCGATCGCCGCCCGGTTCGGGCGTGAGGCTCGCGCGGATCGTGTCGCCGATGCCGTCGGCCAAGAGGATCGACAACGCCGTGGATGTCGCGATGATTCCCTTCGCCCCCATGCCCGCTTCCGTCAGGCCGAGGTGGAGGGGGAGACGGCAGCGCGACGACAGCGACCGATACGCCGCGATCATGTGCGGGGCCTTCGAAGCCTTCACCGACAGGATGACTTTCGATTCCGGCAGCCCCAACGCCACCGCCGCCTCCGCGGAACGGAGGGCGCTCTGCACCATCGCTTCGACGAGCACCGATTCCGCATCGTCGGGGTCGGCCTTCTTCGCGTTGGCGTCCATGAGATCGTCGAGCAGGTCGGGATCGAGCGACCCGGCGTTGACGCCGATGCGTACCGGACGGTCGAAATCCTTCGCCACCTGGATCATGGTCGCGAAATTCGCGTCGTGGCTCGCACCGCGACCGACGTTGCCCGGATTGATTCGGTACTTCGCCAACGTGCGCGCACACCCGGGGTACTCGCGCAGGAGAATGTGGCCGTTGTAGTGGAAGTCGCCGATCAGGGGTACGGAAACGCCCAAATCTTCGGTGCGCCGCGCGATCTCTTCGACTTTCGCGGCGGCTTCCCGCGTATTGACCGTGATGCGGACCAGTTCCGAACCCGCTTTGGCGAGAGCGGCCACCTGTGCCGCCGTCGACGCCGCGTCTTCGGTGTCCGTATTCGTCATGGATTGGACGACGACCGGGGCGCCGCCGCCGACGACGATGTCGCCGACGCGGCAGGAGTGGGTCGGCTTGCGCGGGATGCCGTTCATGGGCGGATGTTAACGAAACCCGAGCTCCGTCGGACGCCCTTCGCCCGTCCCACCGCTTCGGGATTGTCGGCGATCGTCGATTCCGCTCCCGTCCCGTTATCCTTGGCCCATGCCGCGACGCACCGATCCCCCCGACCGCGCCGAAGTGGACGACTACTTCAAGGTTCTGAAGCAGATCACCTGTGCGGAACTCGCCGAAAAACTCGCCTCCGGCGCTCCCGGGACGATTCTCGACGTCCGTACGGAAGGGGAATGGATCGGCCGCCGGATCCCCGGTGCGGTGCTCGTTCCGCTGCAACAACTCGACGATCGTCTCGAAGAGGTCATGGAACTTCCCGGGCCGCTCTACGTTCACTGCGAGCATGGCGTCCGTTCGATGGACGCGAGCCTCTACCTCATCTGGCAGGGGCGGCGCGACGTCCACAACGTTCGCGAGGGGTTGTGCGCGTGGCGCGGCCCGACCGAATCCGGCCCGAGACGCTGAATGGGTCCACGCGGACAAGTGATCCTCGCGGCGCTGCTCTTCTCGACGGGAAGCGCGGCGATCAAGGCGCTGTCGCTGTCGGGGCCCGCGATCGGCGGTCTACGTTCGATGATCGCCGTCGTGGCGATCCTCGCGCTCGAACCCGCCGCACGACGCATGCCGCGGGGTGCGGACGTTCTCGCCGGGTGTGCGTACGCGGCGACGCTCCTCACCTACGTGATGGCGAATCGCTACACGACGGGTGCGTCGGCCATCTTCCTGCAGATGACCGCCCCCGTCTGGCTCCTGCTGCTCTCGCCGTGGCTCCTCCGCGAAAAGGTGCGACGTGAAGACGTTCCGATTCTCGTGCTCGTCGGTGCGGGAACCGCGCTTTTGTTCGCGGGGACTCCCGGCGGTCAAAGCACGGCGCCGGATCCGTTGCGCGGCAACGTGCTCGCGGCGATCTCCGGCGTCACGTGGGCGATCACGCTGGTCGCGTTGAGGCGGCTCGGAAAGTCGGGAGGTGCGGCGCCTTCCGTCGTCGTCGGAAACGCCATCGCCGCGCTCGCGGTCCTTCCGTTTCTCGGCGGTTTCCCGGCGGTTTCGTGGGGAGATTTTCTTCTCCTGCTCTATTTGGGAGTGATCCAGATCGGGCTCGCCTACGTGCTGACGACACGCGCCATCGCGAAACTCGGAGCCCTCGAAGTTTCAATTTTGCTGTTCTTCGAGCCCGCGTTGAACCCCGTATGGACGTGGATCTTCCACGGCGAACGTGTTGGCGCGTGGGGACTTGTGGGTGGCGCTCTCGTCCTCGTCGCCTCGCTTCGGCATGCATGGGTGGGGCGCAAGCGTGAGCGTGCGTCGCGTACGACCCTCGTGCGTCCGACGATGCAGGGCTGATCCGAAGATGTCGAATAAAGTCGACTATCCGGATCCGGCGTCGCGGCGTAGGATGATCGTCGCCCGAGGATAGCCACATCCACGGTCTCGGGCGGAAAGCCTCCATGAATTTCCGAGCGCTCGTCGCCGTCGTTTGTTTCGTCGCCGCCACGGCTCCCGCCCAAACGCCGCCCTGCATCGGACTCAACGATGCCACCAACTCGGCGTCCACCGCGGTGTCGTTCGTGTCGACGAACGGGTCGTCCAACCGTCGTGCGTGGCGTTACACGCCGTCGACGACCGTGACCGTCGCTTCCGGAACGCTCTACACCAACACGCACGCGACGGCGTCGACGTCCTACCACATGAGTTTGGAGATCTGGAGCGACGATCCGACGACGTCGAAGCCGCTGCAGAGGCTCGTCGGAACGACGTGGTCGCTCAAGAATCCCGTCATCGGACAACGTTGGCAGGGCGGAAACTTCGACAACACGGTCACGATGAACGCGGGGACGACGTACTGGATCTGCTGGATCGAACCGGGTGCCAGCACGGTCGCACAGCAGTCGACGACCACCGCGACGTTCACGACGAATGCGGCGACCAGTACGACGCTCGCCGGTGCGACGTGGACCGTCTCCACCTCGTTGTCCGCGCCGAAGGTGCGCCTCTACTGCAACAAGCTCGAAGGGGTGACTCTGCTCAACATCGGCGACGGATGCGTCGGGTCGAACGGATCCGTCGGCACGCTGTTCGCGCAAACCGAGACGCAAAACGGCAACACCAATTTCACGCTCGAAGGTTTCGGCTTCGTCCCGAACGCTCCCGCGATCCTCGTGCTCGGCTTCACCGCGGGCTTTTCGCCGATCAACATCGGGACTCCCGGTTGCAACCTCTATTCCGATCTCGCCTTCATCCTCGAAGGGGCGACGACGGGAACGGGCGACTGGCGGTCGCCGACGTACGCGGGGCACGTGAAGTACCAACTTCCGATCCCGCTCGATCCGGCGCTCGTCGGTCTCTACGTCACCGCGCAACTCGGAGTGATCGATACGGCGTTGACGACCGGCGTGCCGGTCGTCATGTCCAACGGGATCAGCCTTCTGATTTGGTGACGGACGGGTCGACCGTCGATGCGGCCGCTGCCGACGCGTCGAGGCGCGCCTTCAGGGCGGCGATTTCCGCTTCGAGGGCTGCGACGCGCGCTTCGAGGGCCGCGACGTTCGAGGTGGCGATCGGGGCGGCCTGAATCGTCACGGTCCCTTCCGCGGGTGGAATCGCTTGTGGGTTCGCGTCGCGGGGAATCGACGCGAGTGGATTGGGCGTCGGGTTGAAGGCCGGAAGCGACGTCGCCGTGATTCCGAGGTAGTCGTTGTCGGTGGCGAGCGTTTGCGACCAACGCTCCGCGCGCTCGCCGGAGCGTCGAATGTGCTTGACCACGAGCGGCGGAGACATGGCCGCCATTCGGTCGAGGATCGCGCCGAGTTGGTCCTGAGTCGGGATCGTGGTCATGCGATCCGCCCGTGTGCGCAATTCACCGGGTTGCTGCGGGCCGCGCAGAAGGAGTTCCGCCAACACGGCGAGTCCCTCCTTGTCGAGGCCGAGTTTCTCGTCGAGACGATGTGCGTAGCGGCGCGTGCGGCCACCCATGTGGTGATCGGAATAACTCACGAGACCGCGTTCGATGAGCGAGCGTAGGGCCCCTTCGATCTCCCATTCGTGGAAGGCGCGGTAGGGGTCGCGGTTGTTCTTTTGCGAGGCGCCGACGGTGATGCCGTTCAGGGTCATCGGATAGGTGTCGGGCACCGTCATCTGCTTTTCGATGAGGACGCCGAGAATGCGTCGTTCGGTGGGGTCGATGAGCTCTTCCATGGGGTACTCCCGGCTCTTCTTATCGTAAGTTCCCGTCGATCCGCTGAGGGAAAACCCGCCCGACCGCCTACCATATTCCCATGGGTTGGTGGTCCTCATGGCTCCTTCGAACGGCGGGAAAGGCCTCGGCGGCCCGCTTCGACGCCGCCTTGCAGGACCCATTCCGCACGCAGGAGCGAAAACTCTTCGAGATCCTGCGGCGCAACGCCGGAACCGCCTGGGGGCGGGAACACGGCTTCTCGGACGTCGCGACCATCGCCGACTGGCGTCGACAACCGATCGTGGACTGGGACGACGTGGCCGACTGGGTGGATCGAATGGTCAACGGCGAAGAGAACGTCCTGACCGCCGAGCGCCCGGTGATGTTCGCGCGGACTTCGGGGACGACCGGCCGTCCGAAGCACGTGCCCATCACGCCGACCTGCCGCGGGCGCGATCATGCCGATCAGTTCCGCACGTGGCTGCACCATGCGTCCTCGGATCACCCGGGCATGTACGAGGGCAAGATCCTGAGCCTCGTGTCGCCCGCCGAAGAGGGACGAACGCCCGCGGGGATCCCGTACGGTTCGGTCAGCGGAGTGATCTACCGCGACAATCCGGCGCCCGTGAGGAAACTCTACGTGACGCCGTATCCGGTGTTCGAGATCGACGACTACGACACGCGCTATCTGGCGATCCTCGCGGTGGCGTTGCGCGAGTCGGTCACGTTTCTCGCCACCGCGAATCCGTCGTCGATCACGAAACTCTGCGATATGGCCGATGCGAACGCGGAGTCGCTTTTGCGAGACATGCACGACGGCGGGTTCTCGCGGAGCGAGACGTTGTCGCCCGCGGTGCGCGCCGCCTTGTTGCCGCTCTTGCGCCCGAATCGGGAGCGCGCGCGAGAACTCGAGGCCGCACGATCGCGGCGAGGCGCGTTGCTCCCGGCCGACGTGTGGCCCAACCTCGCGCTGATCGGATGCTGGAAAGGCGGCACCGTCGGGGGGCATCTCGATCGCTTCGCCCGGTGGTTCGATCCCGACGGTCGTCGTCCGGTGCCCGTGCGCGATCTCGGTTATCTGTCGTCGGAGGCCCGCGGGACGATTCCCATGTCCGACACGGGTGCGTCGGGTGTACTCGGCATCAACGCGGGGGTGTTCGAATTCGTCCCCGTTCGCGACGTCGAAGAGTTTCCCGACGACCCGAGCCGTTGGTCGCCCCGTTGGTTCAACGAAGTCGACACGGGTTCCGACTACCACGTGTTGCTCACCACGACGGGTGGGCTCTACCGTTACGACATCAACGACATCGTGCGGGTGACCGGATGGCGTTCCGGGGTTCCCGAAATCGCCTTTCTTCGCAAGGGACGGGGTGTGACCTCGATCACCGGCGAGAAAGTCACCGTGAATCAGGTGATCGAAGCGATCCGCGCCGCGTCGAAGGACACGGGGTGGGAGGCCGAACACTTCAGGGCCGAGGCCGATCCGGCCTTCGAACGCTACGTTTTCAAGGTCGAAGGTCGCGTCCCTCTGCCGGAGTCGCTCCGCGAAGCGTTCTTGCGCGCGGTCGACGGACACCTGCGCCGTCTCAATCTCGAGTACGAAGCGAAGCGTGCGAGCGGTCGCCTCTCCGGTCCGGTTCTCCATGTGATGAAGGGCGGTTGGTACGAATCCGGGAAGCGCGCCTTGGTCGCGGAAGGACGTCGCCTGTTCCAAGCGAAGACGAACGTCCTCGCGGTTCAGGAAGGAGCGTCGACGGCGCCCGCCACGACGGCCGACCTGCTCGCCGTTCACCCGTGGCCCGATGCGGCGGCCGACGAGGAGGCGCGTCATGCCCTCTGAGCCGCGCCTCGTGATGCTTCCGATGAAAGACCGCACGCACATCGCGGTGCGCGTCCATGCGGCCGATGGGCCGCAGGTCTTGATTCTCCACGGCATCGCGAGCCACATGGGTTGGTACGACGCGCTCGGAGCCGCGCTCGCCGCCGAGGGCGTGGGTGCGTGGATCATGGATCGACGTGGATTCGGTCGTTCGGGAGGAACGCGCGGTCACGTCGGTTCTTGGCGCGCGTGGACGTCGGATGTCGCCGAAGTCGCCACCCACGTTCGCGGGGCGACGGGGAAGCCCGTCCACGCACTCGGCGTGTCTCTCGGAGGCGCGATCGCTCTCGCGACCGCCGTCGAATACCCGGAGTCCTTGGATCGCCTCGTTCTTTCCGCGCCCGGTCTCGGCGCGGCTTCCGCGTTGCCGACCTCGCGACGTCTGTCGATTTTCGCGCGTGCGCTGTTCGCGCCGCGACGTTTGCGTCCGATGCCTTACGGCATCGACAATCTCACCGAAAACCCGCGTTGGCTCGATGCGATGCGCAACGACCCGCTTCGCGCGAAGGAGGTGACGTCGGGACTCCTGTTCGAAGTTTGGAAGCTGCAGCGCTTCGTGAAGCGGGAAGCCCGTCGCATCGATCGCCCCGTCCTCGCGATGCTCGGCGGGTCGGACAAGGTCGTTTCGAACCGCGTGACGGTGTCGGTGCTGAAGGCGACGTCGTCTCCCCACGTCGACGTCGAGATTCTCGCGGGTGCCCCGCACGTGATCGCGGCATCCGTCCCGCACGACCACACGCTTTCACGCGTGGTGCCGTTCCTGCTCGGCGGCGATCCCGACGCACCGTACGTCGAGCGCGAGACGCGTTTGCCGCATTTGCCGCCCGATGCGGCGCCGCTGCCTCCCGATCTCTGATCGCGTCGCGCGGTCAGCGCGCGCGCGGGAACACGGTGCGCACGGAACCGTCCGGCATACCCATGACGAGGCGCTCGGCCATGCCGACGAACAATCCGTGCTCGGCGATCCCGGGAATCCCGTCGAGACGAGTCGCGAGCTGCGCCGGATCGTGGATCGGGAAGAAGTCCGCATCGACGACGATGTTGCCGTTGTCCGTGAGCACCGTCGTGCCCGTCTTCGACACGCGGACCGTACAGCGAGCCCCGAGCCCCGCGAGTTCGCGCAGAACCGCGGGCAAGGCGAACGGTACGACTTCGACGGGAAGTTTGAACGTGCCCAATACGGGGACCAGTTTCGAACCGTCCGCGATCACGACGAAGCGCTTCGCGCACCGGGCGACCACTTTCTCACGAAGGTGAGCCGCGCCACCGCCTTTGATCAACGCGAGATCGGGGTCGGCTTCGTCCGCGCCGTCGACGGCGAGATCGAGCGTGTCGACGTCCGCGAGTCCGAGCACGGGAATTCCGAGTTCGCGCATCAGCGCGGCCGTGCTCTCCGACGTCGGGACGCCGCTCACCGAAAGACCGTCCTTCATCCGCGCCGCGAGTGCGCGGACGAAGTGGGCCGCCGTCGATCCCGTGCCCACGCCGAGCCGCATTCCGGATTCGACCAGGGCGGCGGCGGCTTCGCCCGCGAGGCGCTTCTGCGTGTCGGCGTCGATCGTCATGGCGAGATTTCCTTCGGGTTTCAGCGGAGGGCGGCGAGCGCGGCGCGGAGGCGGGGAAGTGCGCCGCGGATGTCGTCTTCGCTCACCGCACCGACGGAGCAGCGGTACCAGTTCTCCGAGGGCGACGCGAAGCAATTGAACGGGACGAGCGCGAACGCCGCGGCCTCGAGGAGGTAGCGTCGCACGTCGTCGCCGGAGGCGAGCACGCGGCCGTCGGGCGTCGTGCGCCCCTTCGCACCGATGTGAACCGTGAGATAGATCGCACCCATCGGGGCGATCGAGTCGGTCGGAAGCCCTTCGGCCTTCATCGACTGGAATCCCTCGTGAAGAAGCTCGAGGCGTCGACGCACTCCGCCGTGGAACGACGTGCGGAATTCCGTCATCGCGGCGGCGTCGTCGAGGAATCCGGCGACCGCGACCTGCTCGGCGCGGGGCGCCCAGGCCCCCATGTGCCCGATGGTGTCCGACATCCGCTTGATGATGGCGGGTGGTCCGACGCCCCAGCCGACGCGGAGGCCCGTCGCGGCGAAGCCCTTCGAGGCACCGTCGACGAAGATCGTCCACGGGGCCATCCGCGGATCGAGACCCACGGGAGTGACGTGCCGCGTCCCGCCGAACGTCAGCATCCAGTAGACCTGGTCGTACATGACGTAGAGCGGCGGTTCGTCCGACCCGCGGCGCGCGTTCTCTTCGAGCACGAGATCGCAGATGGGTTTCAGACCTTCGGCGTCGAAACACGTTCCGGTCGGGTTCTGCGGCGAACACAGCGCGAGCATGCGTGCGTCGCGCAGGTGGGGGCGGAGCATCGCGGCGTCGGGAAGGAAGCGCGATCCCGGGCCCGTTTCGATCGGGATACCCTTCGCCCCCGTCAGGTGCACGTAGTGGTTGTTGTTCCACGACGGCACGGGGTAGACGACGTGGTCGCCCGGATTCACCAACGCGCGGTAGGTCGCGTAGATGATCGGACGCGCACCGCCCGCGACGACGACGCCGTCGGCGGGGTAGTCGAGTCCCAAGTCCCGCGCGAAGAGGCGCACGATGGCGTCGCGCAACGCCGGCATGCCGTTGGACGGCGGATAGTTCGTTTCGCCCTTGGCGAGGGCGTCGGCGATCCGTGATTCGAGCGCCGCCGGAATACGGAACTGCTTCGGATCGAAATCGCCGACCGTGAGGTCGAGCACCGACGATCCGGACGCTTTCAGCGCACGCACTTCGCCGGCGATGCGGAGAATCTCGGAACCGGTCAGACCGAACGCCATCCGGCTCATGGTGCGGGGCGCGTCGCGACCCGTGTCGAAGGAAAGGGGGCTCATGGGAGGACGGAAGATAACGCTCTTCCCGGGGCCCTTCCCGCGCCCTCGACTACTTGTGGGTCGGTCGGCTCGCGGCTTCGCGGATCGCCCGTCGGTGGACCTCCGCCGCGGCTTTGTCGCCGAGCATTTCGTACAGCGTGACGAGTCCGTCCCGGATCGGCATCGCGGCGGGATTGCCCTTCACGAAATTCTCGAGATAGCCCGCCGCCGTCTTCGTGTCGCCCCGGCTCATCGCGATGTCCGCGAGTTTCGTCCAAAGGGTGAGATCGCTCGAGCCCGCCGACAACGCGTCGTTGTAGGCCTTCTCGGCGGCGTCGGTCTTGCCCCGCGCGGCTTCGACGTCGCCGAGGCGGGCCATCACGTACGGACCGTCTTCGCCGACGGTGGCCGCCTTCTTGAAGAGGGTCTCCGCCGTCACGAGATCACCGCCGAGCAGGGCGAGATCGGCACGATCGACGTCGAGTTGCGCATCCGGCGCCCAACTCCACGCCGCCACGCGATCGAGGGTCGCGCGCGCGGAGGCGAGGTCCGCCTTCCACGCGGGCACGGAGTGCGCTTCGACGGGCGCGGCCGCGACTTGGGCCTTCAGCGCGAGTCCGTCGCGGAGGTTCCACTGCAGCCAACCGGCGTGCGCGGTCAGCCCCGCGGCCGCAACCGCGATCAACGTGAGGTTGCGACCGGCGCGCGTCGGCTTCCCGTCCGTTCCGGAGAGTCGCCATCCGTTCCAAGAGCCGCCCTTCCCGCGCACCACGCGCCACGCCGTCATCGCGAGCCAGGCGAACGTCGTCCCGATCGCGAGTGCGAACAGGAACGGCACCGCGTGGAAAAGTCCGCGGAACGACCAGAAGGCGGCGAAGAACAGCGCGGCGAGAGCGAGTTCTTCCGGCCACGTGTAGTCCCAGCGGCGTTCGGGGCGGACGTGACGCACCACCGACGGAGAGGGGATGGGCCCCGCGCCGAAATAGAGCGCGTCTTTCGGACACACGCTGACGCAGTCGAGGCACTTCATGCACCCCGAATCCACCACCATCTTGAAGAGTTTGACTTCTTCGTGGACGCGCACGTTCGACGTGCAGACGGCGGTGCAGTGTCCGCATCCTTCGCACGCGTCCGTCACCCGGATGCGCACCGGCGACACCTTTTCCGCGATGCCGAAGACCGCACCGTAGGGGCAGCCGTACGTGCAGAAACCCTTCGCGCCGAGAAACCACACGGCGAGGGCGCCGACCCAAAGCAGCGTCAGGACCGAAACGACCGGACCGGGGAACGTGCGCCACAGATCGTCGGTCGTGAGATGGAGCACCCACTTCGGCCACGGAAAGTCCGCGCCCGCGAGGTTCATCGCGAGGCGATACACGTTCGGCCACGCGAACATGTAGAAGGCCGCGCCGATCGGAATCCATACGAGCAGCCGCGAGCGCACGGGCTTCGGACGCAACTTCAACTTTCCGAGGATCCACGCGCACGCGTCCTGATACGCCACCACGTGGCACGCCCAGCCGCAGAAGAACCGCCCGATCACCATCGTGAGCAGGATGGCTCCGGTGAAGAGAAGGAACCCGGCGTTCACGTAGCCGAGCTCGAGGGTCTGCATCGATTCCGACGGCTCGAGCGGCGTGAGCGTCGTTCCGTTGATCTTCCAGTGGGCGACGTGCACGAGGACCGCGACGTGCACGAGGACGAGGACGATCGCGCGACGCTTCGAGGTCTTCGACGGACGGACGGGGCCGCACCCACTTCCGGTGGTCGACGCCTTCGTCGTTTCGAGCGTCGCGGTCATCAGACGTCTTCCGCCGGGCCGGGTGCGATGCCGACGGATCGCAGCGTTTCGAACGGGTAAAGACCTACGGAATGGCCGTCGGAGAACAGGATGCGGAAGGCGTAGGTGCCGACCTGCATCAGCCCTTTGAACTCCACGCCTTCGAAGTCCTTGCGGTCGAGCACGCGCGTCGGCGCCCCGTCGTCGCCCGTGGTGCACGGAGCGCAGGGGCACTTCGCACGGAGATGGGCCGCCGGGTAATGGAACACCGCTCCGTCGGGGAAGCGAAGCTCCATCAACGTCTTGTCGAGGAATTTCGGGGTGGGGCGTGCGGCGTCCATCGTCGTCGTGCGCGTCGGCCGAGAAGTGTAACGCCGGGCGCGCGTTAGCATGTCGCCGTCGAGCCGGCGTCGCTCGAACCGGAGAAGCCCGTGCCCCGCATCGATTCGATCAAGGTCGTCGCCGTGACCGGAAACGCCGGTCGCGACCTTCCCGTTCAGATCAAGTTCAACGGTTTCAGCCTCGATCTCGGAGGCGTCGAAGGATCCTGCGCGCCGAAGAGTACCTTCACCGGGATGTTCCGCGTCGGCAGCATGGGACATTCCTGCAAGCTGCTCGGACCGACGTCGGGCACGTGGGAGATCGCGTCCCTCAAGGTCACCTACGAATACGGCGCGGGGCTCCCCGCCGAAACGCACGACTACGGAGCCGTCACGCTCGCCGCGGGCGCGGAGCTCGACGTACTCGCTCCGCCGCCGCCCGCCGCGTTCGATGTTTGACTATCGTCTTAGTGGAAGTAGGGGTTCGCGCCCGTCGAGTGGTCGGTGACGTCGACGACGTTCTTCACTTCGGGCACCTTCTCCTGAATCGACTTCGCCACGCCCTGATAGAGGGTGGCGGACGACGAAGAGCAGCCGTGGCAACCGCCGCCCATCTTCAGTTTGATGGTGTCGCCGGCGACTTCGACGAGTTCGATGAATCCGCCGTGGGAGGCCACCGCGGGATTGATTTCGAAGTCCAAGATTTTCTGGACCTTCGCGCGGATCTGCTCGTCGGCCGGGATTTCCGAGACGAACCCCGCCTTGACCGCGGGGACGCCCGACCAAATGGCCTGACGGATCGCCGCGCCGCATTCCTTCGCGAGGACCGCCCACTGCGCGGATCCGTCCTGAGTGACGGTGACGACGGCGCCGTTGATCACCACCTGCTTCACGCCCGAAAGCGCGAACAAGACGGTGGGAACCGAGGAACCTTCCGAACCCGCGGCATCGTTGAAATAGGCGGATCCGTCCGCGAAGAGGACGCGGTCCACCTCGAACGTGCACTTGGTCGGGATGGGGGAGAGCTTGGCGGTGATGCGGACGACTTCGTTTTCAGCCATGGTGGGGGAAACCTCCGGCGGGATGCGTGGTGCCCGGGTCTCGTCGATGTTGTAGCAAGTCGCCCTGAAAAAGCGTGAAGCCCGGAACTCGCGTTCCGGGCTTCGGGTGCCGAACGGTGATCAACGAGTGATCACCGACGAGCGATCACCAGCGGTCGCCGCCGCTGTCGCCGCCGTAGCTGCCGCCACCGCTGTAGC
>CAIWVZ010000030.1 GCA_903916245.1 uncultured Planctomycetota bacterium
CCGTCGGCGAACTCGTCCTTCCGACGCTCTTGGGAGCCCTTTCGGGAAGGTCGCTTCGCCTCGGTCGAAGCCCCTACGCGGGCAAGATGGAATCCGTGATCGCATCCCCGTTGTTGACGGTGACCGATCCGGCACTCGATCCCGACTATCTCGGATCGGAGGCGGCGGACCGGGAAGGAATGCCGACCCGCAACACCGTCCTGATCGATCGCGGCGTGCTGAAGCACTATCTCTACGACGCCTACGAAGCCCGGCGCGCGTTCGTCTCGGCGTCGGGGCACGCGACCGGCGGGGCGGGATCCCTTCCGGGAATCGGCGTCCACAATCTCGTCGTCGCACCGGGTACCGACACCCTCGCGACCCTCGCCGGAGGCGTCGAACGCGCACTCCTCGTGACGCGCTGGTCGGGGTCGTGCAGTCCGGTGACCGGAGACTTCTCCGGAGTGAGCAAGGGCGGCTGGCTCATCGAAAACGGCGAGCGACGCCCCGTTCGCGAAGTTCAAATCGCGGGCAACGTCTTCGAACTGGTGCAACGCATCAGCGGCGTCGGCAGTGAAGTACGGATCATGGACGGGACCACGTCGATCCCGTCGATCCGCTTCGAAGACGTCACGGTGACGGCGGGCTGAAGCCCTCTTGCCTACTTGGCGAACGCGGGGGCCAACAGCACCGCGTTCGCCAGCGTCCGCCACAACCCCGGGGAAGCGGCTCGCCACGCGGGATCGTCGGCGAACAACACCATGCCGCCGGCTCCGAATCCGATGGCGGCCGCGAAGGTCTTCCCGCGCACGACGTCGCGCTTTTGCGCCGGAAGCTCTCCCGAAAGCGCCTCCGCGTCGGAAAACGCGAGAAGCACGTGGCTGTCGGACGCGGCCGACCACAGGCGTCGGACGCGCGCTTGGACCACGGGAGCGTCGGACGTCCCCCACGAAATCCATGTCCGCCCCTGCGGCGACGACAATCCGAGCAGCGGGCCTTGCAGCGCCTGCTTGTGATCGGGGAGCGTGCACGGCTCGATCGCTTTCGGCACCACCGCGCGCAGGGCTTCCGCCGATCCTTTGACCGCGACCACACGCCCGCCGCGGTCCATGAATCCCGCGACGTCCCTTTCGGCGATCCACTTCGCGACGGCGTCCGCATCGCCGTCGGGCAAGACCAGAACGTCGATGTCCCGAAGTGCCGCGGACCCGCCGCGCTCCGCCGCGAGGGCCGACGCGCCGATTCCGAGGGACTGCTGCAGGAAGCGTCGCATCGAACCCGCGGAACCGATTTCGAACGGGGCACCGAACGGAAGCGCGACGCGCGGATTCGTGATCGGAACGAACTCGGACGTCCCGAGACCGGGGCCCTTCGTCGCCTTGAGCGTGCCGACGGCGACGACTTCCACACCGTGATCACCGGCCGTCTCGGACGCCCGGCGAAGCGCCTCGAGACCGTTGCGCTCGGTGAGGGCGACGAAGGCTCCCGCGTCGAACGCCCGTTCGCCGATCGTGAACGGCCGACTCGCGACGCGAACCTTGAGGCCGGATTCGAGCCACGACGCCACGAGGCGCGCCGCGGAGAACCCGTCGCCGGCGACGACCAACGCCTGCGTGGACGCGTCGAGGGTCGCCGGCGGACGCTTCGCGTCCGAAACGCGCAACGCGGCCGTCGGTACGGCGGGCGGCGATTGTGCTCGCCATCCCGGCACTCCGAACATGAGCGGAATGTTCCACGCCGTCACGTCGTAGACCCGACTGGGCTTTCCTTCGAGGAAGCGCTTTGTCTCCTCCGCCTTGAACCCGGGCTCCATCGTCACCAGAGGGTCGAGCAACGTCTTCACGAGAGGTCGCAACGGCTGATCGGTCGATACGACGACGGTCCCTTTCGGAAACGTGCGCGTCTCCCCGATCTTTCCATGGAGATCCGAGACGTCGAGCGTCACCGCCGAATCGAGCACGACGGCTTCGATGCGATTGCGCATCAACAGATCGCGGAACTCGCGGTCGATGAAAGCGTCGGTCGTCGGAGGAAACAGGAAGACCGGGAGCTTGTCGGCGCGGCTTCGCGTCTTCTGCACCGAGAAATGCTCCGCCCACGTCTTCAGGATCTCGTCCCGACGTTCCGCCGACGCGCGCACGGTCGCGACGGAAGCGACCGCGTGATTCAAGGCGGCATCGGCCAACGACAAGATCGAACCGTCGTTGCGACGCACGGCGCGGCCGCGAGGATTCGCCTGTTCGTAGGTCATCCCCGCGCTTCCGCGCATGCAGTTGTAGGAACCACCGTATCCGGGATAGTCGAGCGGATAGAGAGCGCCGTCGAAAGAGACGGCGTTTCGTGCGGCGAAGTGACGTTCGACGGAGCCGCCGACGATTTCCCACATCGCCTTGACCTCGTCGGAGCAGTACTCGTTCACCGGAGGGCACGGCGGCGTCGACGTGAAATACGACTCGTCGGACGGCATCTCGTGAAGATCCGCGACGATCTGAGGCGACCAACGGTCGACCAGGTCGAGGCGCGCCCGTGTTTCGACGTGGGTCGCGAGGAACCAATCACGATTGAGATCGAATCCGTCGCGACTCGTGCGGCCGGTATGCCACGCCTGTGCGTGGTCGTACGACCTCGGGTCCGTATCCGGGCGCGGTCCCTCGCGATCCCGCGACGCGACGGCGAAACGGTCGCGTCCGTCGGGATTCTGAGCGAAGTCCATCACCACGACGACGCGCTCGAGCAGAGACTCGGTTTCCGACGTGGTGTCCGCGGCGAGGAAATGCAACAACCCGAGAAGCCCCTCGGCCGCCGTTCCTTCGTCACCGTGAATTCCGGCGATGAGAAAAACGACGACGGGATGATCGTCGGGGATCGCATCCCCCCTCATGATCCGACGATTCGCGGCGAGAACGGCATCCATCCGAGCATGGTTGCGGGGCGACGTCACGACGACCACCTCGAGGGGGCGCCCGAGAGTGGAATTCCCGTAACGGCTCACCTTCGCACGGGGAGACGCCGACGCCACCGCGGCGGCGTACGCCTGCAACTCGTGCGTCATGCCGTAGCGGGAACCGATCGCGTATCCGGTCACCGTTTTGGGAGACGGAACACCGGCACCGAGCGCGGCCTTGAAGTTCGGGCGCGCGGGATCCGCCGTCATCCGATCCATCCACGTTTGGGCGCAGAGGGTCGTGACCATGACGAAAACGACGAAGATCCGATGCATGGGGGCTACTCCGGGGGTCGTGAGCGCGAGCGTAAAGGTCCGTCGCGCAGGACGTCGTCGGCCTTCGGCATCGCGAGCAGGGCGTGATGCGAAAACAGCACCCAGCCGTCGGCACCGCAACGTCGCACCAAGTCGATCCGCTCCGCCGTGGCTTCGGGACCGAGGAGCCACGCGCCGATCCCGGCCCACACGCGTCCGTTTCCCTTCACGGCGACGGCCGCGCGCAAGCGACGCTCGTAATCGCGGGCGTCTTTCATGTAGAGCATCGGGGCCACGGCGTCGACGGTGCCCGAGGCGAGCCATGAAGGCCAATCCTGGTGGCGCCGATCGCGTGCATCGTCGATGTCGGGAAACACGGCGGCCGAAACGAGGATTCCGGGACGCGCGCGACGGGCGGCCGCAGCCGCCTCTTCGACGAGCCGCGTGACCGATTCGCGTCGGAAGGCGGCGTAGGCTTTCGGAAACCGACGCGCGTACGCGAGAGGATCACCCTTGCGCCGGCTCGCGAGTTCACGCCGAGCGGCGGCGTCGACTTCCGCGTCGATCCGTGCTTCGAATTCGGTCATCCCGCGCCGCGACAACCCCGACCCGGTGGAGGCGTAACGGATGTAGTCGAAATGCACGCCGCGCAAGGCGTAGCGACGCGCGAGATCTTCGACGATGCGCACGACGTGCGCGCGGTAGTCCGGGTGAGCGGGGTCGGCGAACAACCCTTCGAACTCGTTCTTGCGCGATGCGCAATGGACCGCGATCGCGGGGACGAAGTCGGCGGATTCCGGCGAACGCCCCCGCAGCGCCGGAACGACGGCGTCGGGGACGCACAACCACTCGGGATGCGTCCGGACGAGATGGCGCGGATGGGTCGGAAGGCGCGAGGCATCCGCGACGAGATTCATGTTGACCCAAGCATGGACGTCGTAGTCGCCCCGGGAGGCCTCGAGGCAGGCGGCCAAAGGATCGGCCCCCGGAGTCGCCACCGGTTCGATTGCGGAATCGAACCACGCATCGCCACGAGACCGCGCCTGGAAGAATGCCGAGTTTCCACGGAGGCGCGCGAGTTCGTCGCCGCGTCGCGCCCCGTCCTTCGACATCGAAGCGACCATCCATGTCCCACGCAGTTCGGGCGGACCGAAAGGAGCGTCGTCGTGGCGCGCGGATTTCGGTGGCGCGGGAGCCGCCTCCGTCTTCGGTTCCGGCTCCGCCACGGAAGACGTGGCGCACGCGCCGAAAAGCGCGACGGCGAAAAGGAGGACGAGGGTTCTCGAGATCACGGCCCGGCCAAAGCCGCGAGGTCGTCCCGCACCGAACGCGGCCAGATGAAGGCTTCCTTCAGAAGCTTCGCTTCGACCGCCGCCCGTGCATTCGCGACGTTGCGGTCACGGAGGGTCTTGTAGATGATCGGCTTCGCTTCCGCGAACGAAAGGACGTTCTTCGGACGCTGCTCATCCACCCACACGAGAGCGTAGCCGCGTCCGATACGCGTCGGTTTCGAAAGTTGCTTGACCGGCCCCTTCAGGGCGAGATCGACGATTTCCTTCGCGTAGGAAGACTTGGCGTCGATCCAGCCGAGATCACCGCCGAGCGACGCGTTGTATTCGCGACCGTAGCGATTCGCCAAGGTTCCGAAGTCCGCACCGGTCGCCAATTGTTGGCGGATCGTCTCGCAGATTTCGAGGGTTCGCGCTTCCGACGGATTGCCGTTGGCGTCTCGAAATGCGGACAAGGGAAGGTAGATGACGCGCGTTTTGGCGGCATCTTCCTGCGTGAACTCGTCGAGCAGGCGCTGTTTGTAGTAGCGGCGCATCTCGACGACGCTCGGTTCGACCCAATAGTCGGGTCGGAATTGCGTCGATTTCGAGTAGGCACCGGCCTGCGCCAACGCGAAGGTCTGCCGCGCCAATTCGTCCGACTGACGATCGCGGAAAGCCTGCTCGTCCTCCATACCCATCTCGGTCAGGAAGTTCCTGAACTCGGCTTCACCACCCAGTCGTTCCTTCTCGCGTTCGATGGTCTCGGTCACGTAGCGATCGGGAATGCGCAGCTGCATGGACTCGACCGCCTCGCGCGCCACCGCCTCGCGCACGAGTCGCGCGGTGTACACCCGAATGAGTTGGGTCCGATCGCGACCTTCCGCCTTGGCGAGCGCAGCGGCGGCCTTCGCTTCGACCTCCGAGCGAAGGATGACGGTGTTGTTCACCTTGGCGACGACTTCGTCGCTGAGACCTCCCCCCGACGGACGCGTCGCCTGAGCGCAAACGACGCATCCGATCCCGAGCCAGAGCATGATCGTACGCATGAGACCTCCCCGGTCGAACTATGGTAGCGGAGACTCCCCGGGGTGCGAAGGGAGCGCCCCGAGCGGTTCGATGGCCGTTTCGAGAAGCCCCAAGACCTCGGAAGGCCCGACGAAGGGTCGCGGATGAACGATCAGGAGCCCCCGTTCGGCCAAGCTGCGCACCTTGGAAGCGGGGAGCCGCATACGACGAACGAGCGAAGCCATCCGGGGCGAAGATACGAGGAGCCCCTCCCCTCTCAGCACTTCGACGCGGGAGAGCCTCTCCCGTTCCATGAACGCTCGAATCTTCGCCACCTTCACGAAGTCCTCGACGGCGGCCGGAGGTGCGCCGAAGCGGTCGCGCCACTTCGCGAGCACCGCCATGAAATCCGCGTCGGTGCGGCAACGTCCGAGTTCCCGATAGGCCTCGATGCGCATCCGCTGATCGGGCATCCACGATTCGGGGAGGTACGCGTCGAAGTCGAGGAAGATCTCGAGTTCGTCCGGAGCGACGATGCGCTCGTGCTTCAAGCGCTTCACGGCCATGTCGAGAAGCCGACAGTAGAGCTCGTAGCCCACCGCCGCGATATGACCGCTCTGCTCGGCACCGAGGATGTTCCCGGCTCCGCGGATCTCGAGGTCGCGAAGGGCGATCTGGAATCCCGCACCCAATCCCGAGAATTCTTCGATCGCCAAGAGGCGTCGCTCCGACTCTTCCGAAGGAACGGTGTCTCGGCCCGTCAGGAACAGAGCGTACGCCTGGAGATCGGAACGTCCGACCCGCCCCCGCAACTGATGCAATTCAGCGAGTCCGTACCGATGGGCGTCGTCGACGATCAACGTATTCGCGCGGGGAATGTCCAATCCCGACTCGACGATGGTGGTCGACACGAGAACGTCGGCCCTTCCCGCACGAAACGTCTCCATCGCCCGGTGCAGTGCGGCGGCTTCCATCTGCCCGTGGCCGACGACGACGCGTACACCGGGGACGAGATCGCAAAGCTCGGACACGATGCGCGGGAGCGTGTCGATGCGGTTGTGCACGAGGAACGTCTGTCCCCCTCTGTCCATTTCGCGCAACACCGCGTTCTTGAGAACTTGGGGCTTGCGCTCGACCACCTCGCTGATCACGGGCTTGCGTCCGCGAGGCGGATCCGAGAGGGTCGAAATGTCGCGGATGCCCGTCATCGCCTGATTCAGAGTGCGGGGAATGGGTGTCGCGGAAAGACTCAACACGTCCACTTCCCGACGCATGAGACGCAAGCGATCCTTGTGGGCGACGCCGAAACGCTGTTCTTCGTCGATCACGAGCAGTCCGAGATCCTTGAACACGACGTCCTCGCCCAAGAGTCGATGGGTGCCGACGACGATGTCCGTGGTCCCGGCGCGAACCCTGCCGAGCGATTCGGAGATCTGCGACTTGGTCTTGAAGCGTGTCAACACCTCGACCGCGACGGGAAAATCCTTCAACCGATCTTCGAACGTACGGCCGTGCTGATCGGCGAGGATCGTCGTCGGAACGAGCACGGCGACCTGCCGCCCACCCATCGCCACCTTGAACGCCGCCCGCAACGCGACTTCCGTCTTCCCGAAACCGACGTCGCCGCAGACGAGCCGATCCATCGGCCGTCGCGACTCGAGGTCGGACTTGATCGCCCGGACCGCCTTCTCCTGATCGGTGGTCAGCGTATGCGGAAAAGCCGACTCGAAGGCGGCCTGCCACGGGCTGTCCTCCGGATGCGCGATTCCCTGCGCGCGTGCGCGCACCGCGGCGAGATCGAGCAGATCGGCGGCGATGTCGTTCGCCGCCTGCGCCGCGGCTTCCTTCTTGCGCTGCCACGAAACCGAACCGACCTTCGAAAGATCCGGAGTCGCGCCGCGACCTCCGACGTACTTTTGGACGAGATCGATTTTCGCGGCGGGGACGAAGATGTTGACGCCGTCGGCGAACTCGAGGACGAGAAAGTCCTGCTCGGCGCCCCCGCGCTGCATGCGTTCGAAGCGCGCCAATCGACCGATTCCGTGAACGAGATGCACCACGTAATCGCCGACCTCGAGATCGAGGAACGAATCGAGGGCGCGCGCCTCGGGAGGCGGAGCGTCGTCGCGCGTCTCGAGACGGGGAGCGGGAGTTCCGCCCATGAGCTCGTGGTGGGAGACCGACGCGAAGCCGAGTCCGGGGGCCAAGAAGCCTTCCGACAACGCGAAAGGCAGAACCACCAAAGGACGCCGCAGAATCTCGGCCGCTTCCTTCGGAGCCTGCGGTCCTCTCAAGGCCGCGAACAACGTCTCGCGTTCCGTATCGGATTCGAATCCCAAAAGCGTCGCGGACCGCCCCCTCGAAATCCGATCGAGCGTACGCACCGCGGCATCGAGACCATGACCTTCGGTCGTCACCGTCGTGGCGCCGAGATCCACCGAACCCGAAAGCCCACCGCGAGCCCTCGTGACGGACAACTCGCGGAACGCCGACAGGGCGTCCTTGCGGCGGCGCGCCGACTCGCGATCGGCTTCGTCGAGACGCGACACGTGCAGCGCCGACGCCTGCTCGAGGCGCGCGGGATCACGCGCGAGCACCACCGTTTTGCGATCGCAATGATCGGCGAGGGACGCGGAACATCGTGACGCGTCGAGGGTCTCTTTGAGGATCGCCGCGGCTTCGTGCGTCGCGACCGAAACTTGGGTCGCGGGATCGAACGAACGCAGCGACTCGACCCGGTCGTCGAACAATTCCACGCGCAGAGGACGCGTCATGCGTCGGTCGAAGATGTCGAGGAGATCGCCGCGAACGGCAAACTGGCCCGGCTCGAGGACGACCACCGATCGTTCGAGACCCGCTTCGCCGCAGACGACGGCCAAGGCTTCCGGAGTCAAGCGATCGCCGATTCGAAGCGAAAACTCGCGGGCCGCGAGCGCGGCGGCGTCCGGCAAGACCTCGAAGCACACGGACACCGGGGCGATGGTGAGCCATGGAACCTTGCCGCTCCACGCCGCCAACGCTTCACCGCGTTCGAGCGCCTCGGCGTCTCCCGCCGGAAGGAAGCGGACGTCGGGTGCACCGAGATGATCGAGATCCACGCGCAGGTCGTCCGCGTCGCGTCCCGTCGGAACCACGAGAAGCAGAGGAGGCACGCCGCGCTCGCGCGCGAGAGCCGTCAAGAGCAAGGCGAAAAGCGACCCGTGAACACCCCCGATGTGCCCCGAATCGGCGCCGCGCCCCGCCACCGCGTCCTTGAACGCCGCGAACCCCCGCAGCGCACGGAGAGCCTTCACGACTCCGTCGACGTCCCGAATCGTCTCCATGAGGCTCAGACGACGCCGAGCGTCTTCACGGCTTGCCGAGCCGCGCGCTGCTCCGCGTCCTTCTTCGAACGCCCGTATCCGGGAGCGAATCGACGCTTGTCGAGCACGACGCAGATTTCGAACGTACGACAATGATCGTCACCCGCGACGGAGAGAACGTCGTAACGGGGCATCGAAGCGGCGTGACCGGCTTGCACCCATCGGGCGAGCCTCCCCTTCCAATCCTCGCGTGCTTCGGAAGGCAATTCGCGAATCACGTGCTCGACCACGAAACGACGCGCGGGCTCGTAGCCTCCGTCGAGCCAAATCGCGGCGAGAATCGCCTCGACCGCGTTCGAGAGCACCGATTCCGCGATGTCGCGCGGGGTGGCGAACATCTTGCCCGTCACCACGAACCGTTCGAGTTCGAGCGCACGCCCGACGGACGCGAGCGCCTTTCGGGAGACGAGTTCGGCGCGGGCGCGCGTCATCGCCCCTTCGTCGTCGGAGGGTCGTCCCGCGTAGAGCATTTCGGACACGAGGACACCGAGAACCGCATCTCCGAGAAATTCGAGCCGTTCGTTGGACCTACCGGCTTCGAGTTTGGCCGAAGAATGCGTCAACGCCGCCGCGAGCAAGTCGCGATCGCGAAACGCGTAGCCGACCGTCCGAGCACAGTCGGCGAGCACGTCGTCGGAAGGACGTCCCGGAGTGAGGCTCAAAGGCCGGGAGCCTCCGGTCGGAAGAGTTTCGCGTACTGCTCCGACGCGTAGGCGTCCGTCATGCCGGAAATGTAGTCGGCGACGGCGCGATGAATGCCGTCGGTGGCGGCGAGGTCGCGGAATCGTGTCGGAAGAAGAATCGGAGTCTTCACGTACGCCTCGAAGAGCGCGCTCACGAAGACGCGCGCGCGGTGTCGCATCCGGGCCACGCGGTGGTGCGTATAGAAGTGCTCGAAAAGGTACGCCTTCAACTCCGCCTCCGCGCGGGCGACGGCGGGGCTCAAGGTGACGAGCGGTACGGAGGCGCGACGGACGTCCGCGAGATTCCGGATCCCTTGGGCCTCGAGATTCGCCGCCGTGGTGCGCACGAGATCCTTCACGAGGTGATCGATCACACCGGCGACGATACGACGCACGAGATCGCGACCCGCGAGACTCGGCCATCGATCGAGCACGGAAGCGCGGACGTCCGACCAGAGCTTCGTGTCCTTCAGACCTTCCGGGTCGAGAATTCCGGCGTGGATGCCGTCGTCGAGATCATGACTGTTGTAGGCGATACCGTCCGCCATGTCGACGATCTGGGCCTCGAGAAGCGGGGCTTCCTCCGGTCGATACGGCGCATACGCGGGACCTTCGAAAGGACGCTTGTGTTTGACGATGCACTCGCGCACTTCGTAGGTGAGATTGAGCCCGTCGAAATCGGGATACCGCTGCTCGAGGACGTCGAGGATGCGCAGCGATTGATGATTGTGTTCGAAGCCGCCGTGAGCGGCCATCAACTCGTCGAGAACGTCCCCGCCCGGGTGCCCGAAGGGGGCGTGACCGAGATCGTGCGCGAGCGCGACCGCTTCCGTCAGCTCGGGATTGGCTCCGAGCGAGCGTGCCACCGAACGCGCGACTTGCGACACTTCGAGCGAGTGCGTGAGGCGCGTCCGGAAATGGTCGCCCGTCGAAGAGACGAACACCTGAGTCTTGCCGATGAGCCGACGAAAAGCCGTCGTGTGGATGACGCGATCCCGGTCGCGCTGAAACTCCGTTCGGAACGGGTCGCGTTCTTCGTGGATCCGGCGACCTTCCGAATCGGCGCTCGGCATCCCCCAGGGAGCGAGAGAGCGGCGTTCGTCCGCTTCGAGTCGGACACGATCGTGGAGGGCTTCGAAGGACGTCATGGAGAACTCCGTTCCTCCGACACGATACCCCGCACCGCCTCCGCGTCGAGTCCCCGGAGCCGAAACACCGCATGAAGCGTTCCCGCGACGACGAAGACGAGACCGAACCAAAGCGCTCCGTCACCCCAACCACGCGCATCGAACGCCGAACCGACGAAACCCGCCACCGGGGCGATCAGCGCATTTCCCGCGCCGAGCACGGCCTCGTGCTTTCCGGCGCCGTCCGCGGCCGAAGCCGGCACCGCCAACGAAAGGACGAGGCTTTGAACGTATCCGACCCCGATCCCGAGTCCCGTCAGCACGGCGGCGACGACGAGCAACGGCACCGTCGACGCGACGAGAAACAATCCGACGGCCGCGATGAGAAACACGCATGCGCCGAGCAGGAGGCCGGTCCGACCGACCGTATGGGGGCGACGACGGAGCCCTTCGAACACGATCATCTGAACGCCGACGATCGTGGCGAGGATCACGTTCCCGACGTCGGCCGACATCCCGCGGGCGCGGAGAATCGGCGCGGCCTGATTGAGCACGATGACGCCGACGCAGGCGCCGAGAAACATGACGAGGCGCGCGACGGCGAGGCGCTGCGGCAATCCGTTCGGGGGTGCCGCCCGCGACGTGCGTCTTTGAACCGACTTCGGGCGCACGACGTCGCGCGGCACGCAGAACGCGGTGATCGCGGCGGCGACGGCGGCCACCGCGCAGGCTTTCGCGGGCGTCCAGTCGACCCCGGGAATCCATCCCGAGAAAAGAACGGCGTTCAACGCGTACGACACGCATTTTCCGGAAGCCCACGCGATGTTGAAGGCGCAGACGGCCGAACCGAGATCCGCGGGGGCTTCATCCGAAAGACGCGACTGGAGGACCGGCCAAAACAGCGA
>CAIWVZ010000031.1 GCA_903916245.1 uncultured Planctomycetota bacterium
CGACGCCACCCTCGATCGCATTCACAAGACGGCCGAAGGTTCGTGGGCGATCTCCGAGACCGCATCCGCACCCACGTGGGTCGCCCCCGCGATCGGAGCCTATCGCGTGGCCGTCGTTGCTCCGCACGCCCGTTGGGCCACACTCGGCCCTTCGGTCGAGACCCTGTTCGGGCCCTCCGTTCCGACGATCCACGACGTTCTGCGTGGAGAACGCGTCTTCGGATGCAACGTCGCACCGCCTTCGGCACGCATGGCGGCGCTCGACGTGCTCGCCGCCTCGGCCGATGCCCGTGTCCTCCTCCTCGACGATCCGGCATTCGAATCCGCCCTTGCCGATACCATGCCCGCCCAACTTCCCGACGGTCTCGACCTCATGCGCGGCATCAAACGCGCATTGGATCCCGACGGCGTCCTCGCCCCGCGCTCGACCCTCGCCGACTGACACCCATGTCCACTCCGACTCCCGCTCCCGCACCTACGGCCGATCCCGCGGCGCGCCTCGCCTACACGCAATCGCTCGATTGCGTGCATTGCGGACTCTGCACGCAGTACTGCCCGACGTTTCGCATCACCGGAGACGAGTCGCAAAATCCGCGCGGGCGCATCTATCTGATGCGCGCCGAACTCGAAGGGCGCATCACGAAAACGCCCGACTTCGTCGAAGCGATGGACTCCTGTCTCGTCTGTCGCGCCTGCGAAGCGGTCTGCCCGTCGGGTGTGCGCTTCGGCGAACTCATGGCGCACACGCGCGCGGAAACACGCGCCCCCGGCCCGATCCGTCGGTTCCTTCTGCGCCGCGTGATTCCGTCACGGCGCCTTCTCGGGATGCTCGCGTCCTGCACGTTGCTTTGGCAACAGGTGTTCCGTCCCGTTTTCGGTCGCTTTCTTCCGAAGTCGCTGCGCACGTTGGACGGCATGGCCCCCGAGATTCCCGAAGCGGACGCCCGTCGCCCTCTCGAACCGTTCCACCCCGCCGTCGGCACCCGCATCGGGACGGTCGCGGTGCTCGAAGGCTGCGTGATGCCCGTGCTTTTCCAAGACGTCAACCGCGCATTGATCCGCCTTCTGACCAGGGCCGGATTCGACGTCCGTGTGCCGGAAGAGCAGTCATGCTGCGGCGCCCTCCACGAGCACGACGGCGATCTCGAAACGGCGGGGGCGTTGGCGAAAGTCAATGCACGCGCATTCGGCGGCCCGGACATCGAATGCGTCGTCATGAACAGTGCCGGTTGCGGCGCCGCGATGAAGGGATGCGGTCACCTTCTCCCCGACGATCCCGCCGCGGCGACCCTCGCACGGCGCACCGTCGACATGAGTCGCTTCCTCGTCGAGCGCGGTGGGCGCCTGAAGTTCCGTGAAACCCGAGCGAGGGTTACCTACGACGCGCCGTGCCACCTGCTTCACGCCCAAGGTGAAGCGAAAGCGCCCCTCGAACTGATCAAGAAGGTCCCGGGCGTCGACTTCGTCCCGATGGATCTCGCGGATCTCTGCTGCGGCGCCGCGGGCATCTACAACGTCGATCACCCGGAGATGAGCGACGCGATCCTCGACCCGAAACTCGACGCCCTCGCGAAGACCGGCGCGTCCGTCCTTCTCACGGGCAACCCGGGATGCATGCTTCAGTGGAAACGCGGCATCGAACGCCGCGGGATGAAGGTTCGCGTGCTCCACCCCGCGACGTTCCTCGCGGACGCCCTCACCGACTGACGCCGCCCGCCGTCGCGCTGCGACCGACCGCGAACGACGTCAGGAGAGCCACCACCCACCGAGAGCGGTGGTGGCGATCGTGACGAGGATCCCGGGAACGAGATGATCGCGGAAGCCCAATCCGGACTTCTCCGCGACGATCAAATTCGCGGCGGATCCGGGAAGCGTGAGATTGCCCGCGGTGGTGGATGCCATGCCGAGCAGGAACCAGGCCCCGTCTCCCGACGTATGCGGAGCCGCGAGCAGAACGAGCGGAACGTTGGAAACGAGGTTCGATAGTCCGACGATCGCGGGGACTTCCCACGGGCCGCCGTCGACCGCGCCGAAAAGACGGGCCGGAAGTCCCGTCGCACCGACGGCCCGAACCACGACGAATAGCGACGCGAAGAAGACGAGAAGCCCGAAGTCGACACGCGCGAAAAGGGGCGCCGCGGGCGCGCGACGAACGACCAGCATCGCGGCCGCACCGCCGAGAGCCGCCCACGCGAGATCGACTCCGGTGAGAAAGGCGACGAACGTCCCCACGACGACCACGAGCGCACGACGGGCGCGGGCCGCATCAACCACCGGGATGTCCTCGCGCACGGCGTCGAACGGTCCCGTCGCGAGTCGGCGACGGAACCAAAGATGGACGATCGCCACGGCGACGACGAGCGATACCGCCGCGAGCGGGGCCATCGTCGCCGCCCAATGCGCGAACGAGATCCCCGACAGGCGTCCGATGATCATGAGTTGCGGGTTGCCGACGAGCGTCGCGATGGATCCGACGTTCGCGGCCGCGGCGAGCGCGACGAGATGCGGCACCGGATCGATCCGACAGCGACGGCAGGCGGCGACGACGACGGGAGTGGCGAACAGACAGATGGTGTCGTTGACGAGGAGGGCCGAGCCGATCCCCGATCCGAGCCCGATCCCCCACAGGAGCGGAGCGGGCCCCCGGAAACGCCGCACGAGTCGATCCGCCGCCGCCTCGATGACCCCCGCTTCGGCCAGTTCTGCGGTGAGCACCATCATCCCGAAGAGAAGACCGATCGTTCCCGCGTCGATCGCCGCGAAGGCGTCGGCGGGCGACAAGGCGCCCCCGGCGACCATGAAAACCGCCCCGAGAAGCGTCCCCGCGGCGCGTCCCACAGGAAGGAAGGGGACGCGATCGCGCGCCATCAACACCCACGTCGCCGCGAAGACCAAAAGGGTGTAAGTGTTCATCGTGGCGAGAGATCCGCGTGTCGACAATCTACCAACCTCTCGCGCGGGCTTGACGCGCCCTTCATGGATGTGCGTGATGATTCGGGCGGAGGGGCGGTCTCGTCCGCTCGAAGATCCATGACCGAATCGGCGGCTTTCGCGCAACGGTTCTTCGCTTCGGTCGCGCGCCACGACGGTTGGCTGTTCGACCGTGTCGCCGCGTTGCGGCGTCCGGTGCTCAGTCGTCTCATGATCGGGGCCACACGATCGGGCGATCTCGGCACCTACGTCCTCGTCGCGATTCTCGGCACGTGCCTTCGCGGCGACGCGCAAGTCGCCCTTCTCTCCATGGCCGTCGCGGCCGCGATGGCATCCGGGGCGGGCTGGATCCCGAAACGCCTCGTCGCGCGTCCACGCCCGACCAAGGCGTCGGCGGCGCGCGCCGCGCTGCTCGACCACCCGGACGCCTATTCGTTCCCCTCCTCCCACACCGCGGCGGCGACCGCGGCCGCCCTCGCTCTCGCGGCCCACTGCCCGGATGCTGCACCGGTGGCGCTGACCTGGGCGGCGCTCGTCGGAATTTCCCGCGTCTACGTCGGTGCCCACTACCCGCTCGACGTCGTCATGGGCGGTCTTCTCGGAGTGGCGATCGACCGCCTCTTCGCGACCCACCGCGACGTCGTCGTCGGTTGGCTCGGCGTCTGAACCGGCGGCCGGAGTCTCGGACGGCCCCAATTCCCGCCGGACACGCGATTTCGGTGCGTAGTCACCGAAATGGACGCGATGACGGCCCGCGGGGACTAGGGGACTCGGGGCGGGGTTCGTAACGTCCCCGACAACCCATTTGGGTCGCGGGATCGGCGCCGTCGGCGGATCCCCACCCCGGAGAGCCCCATGTCCCGTCGGAAGATCGGCATCAACGGTTTCGGTCGCATCGGTCGTCAGGTGTTGCGCGCGATCAAGGAACGCCACGGCAACGCCATCGAAGTGGTCGCGATCAACGACCTCACCGACGCGGCGGTGAATGCCCATCTCTTCAAGTACGACTCGACCTACGGGCCCTACCGCGGAACGGTCGAACTCGACGGCGGTCATCTCGTGATCGACGGGACCAAGGTCCACGTCACGAAGAGCCCGGACCCGGGTGCGATCCCCTGGAAGGATCACGGGGTCGACATCGTCGTCGAATCCACGGGCCGATTCACCGACGCGACAAAGGCCCGCGCCCACGTCGACGGCGGCGGGGCGAAGAAGTGCATCATCTCGGCCCCGGGCAAGAATGAAGACATCACGCTGGTCCTCGGCGTGAACGGCCACCTCTACGACTCGGCGAAGCACACGGTCGTTTCGAACGCGTCCTGCACCACGAACGGCCTGTCCCCCATCGCGAAGGTCCTCCACGAGAACTGGGGCATCAACAAGGGCCTCCTCACCACGGTGCACGCCTACACGAATTCGCAGAACCTCCTCGACCTCGCGAAGCCCGACCTCCGCGACGCCCGGGCGGCGGCGTTGAACATCGTCCCGTCGGAAACGGGCGCCGCGCGCGCCGTCGGCCTCGTCATTCCGGAATTGAAGGGCAAGTTCGGCGGAATGGCCTTCCGCGTCCCGACCCCGACCGTGTCGGCGATCGACTTCACCGTCATTTTGGACAAGCCCGCGACGAAGGAAGACATCCGCGCCGCGATGATCGCGGCGGCGGAAGGCCCGATGAAGGGCGTCCTCCGCGTGACGGATGAACCGCTCGTTTCCATGGATCTCCGCGGCGATCCGCACTCGTCGATCTTCTCCGCCTGCGACACGTTGGTGCTCGACAACCTCGTGAAGGTGGACGCTTGGTACGACAACGAGTGGGGCTACGCCTGCCGCGTGTCGGACCTCGCCGCGAAGATGGCCGCCGCCCTCTGAGGCCGGACCATGCCGCGCAAGAAGGCCCGATACCGCGCCGCCCTCGAAGTCACCACCGAGTGGCTCCGAGGGCCGGAGCGCCCGTTGGACCTTCCCGAAGGCGTGCCCGCGAC
>CAIWVZ010000032.1 GCA_903916245.1 uncultured Planctomycetota bacterium
GACGACGCCGTTGCCGATGATCCCGACCACGTGCGCGTAGAGCATGCCGCTCGGCACGAGGTGGAGCACCCGCTTCTTGCCGCCGACGATCACCGTGTGACCGGCGTTCGCACCGCCCTGACAGCGGACGACCGCGTCGACGGAAGCCGACAACGCGTCGATGACCTTGCCCTTGCCCTCGTCCCCCCACTGGAGGCCCAACAGCGCCATGACGGGCATCAGGCGTCTCCGCGGTGGGCGTCGACCAGTTCGCGGAACTGGCGGAAAAGGTAGAGCGAATCGTGCGGTCCGGGCGCGGATTCGGGGTGATACTGAACGCAGAACGCCTTGAGCGTCGGCAGTTCGAGACCTTCGCACGTCATGTCGTTCAGATTGACGTGGGTGACCTTCGCGATTCCGTTCGGAATCGAATCGGGATCGACGGCGAATCCGTGGTTCTGCGACGTGATTTCGATCGCACCGGTCTTCAGGTTCTTGACGGGTTGGTTGCCGCCGTGATGACCGAACTTGAGTTTGAACGTCTTCGCGCCGATCGCTTGGCCGATGAGTTGGTGACCCAGGCAGATCCCGAACACGGGGGTCTTGCCGAGGATGTCGCGGATGGTGGCGACTTCGTGGTGAAGGACCGAGGGATCGCCGGGGCCGTTCGAGAGGAACACGCCGTCCGGACGCAACTTCATGATTTCTTCCGACGTGGTCGTCGACGGAAGGACGCTCACGCGGAATCCGGCGTCGACGAGGCAGCGGAAGATGTTCTCCTTCGCGCCGTAGTCGATCGCGACGACGTGCGGAGGCGGCGTCTCGGCGGGCTTCACGCCGAGATCCGGAGCGAACATCGGATCGCCCTTTTCGGTCCACTCGAACCGCTCGCCGCGGGTCACTTCACGCACGAGATCACGGCCGACGAGCGGCGGCGCCTTCTTCACCCGTCGCACGAGTTCGGCGGGATCGAGCGTCTCGGTGGTGAGCAACGCGGTCATCGCCCCCTTCTCGCGAAGCAGGCGGGTCAACTTGCGGGTATCCACACCCTCGATGCCCGGAATCCCGTGGCGTGCGAGCCACGAACCGAGGTCTTCGGTCGCGCGCCAGTTGGACACGACCGGCGACAATTCGCGGACGACGAAGCCGGAGAGCCACGGCTTCGGGGACTCGCCGTCCTCGTTGTTGACGCCGTAGTTCCCGATATGCGGATACGTCATGACGACGATCTGCCCCCGGTACGACGGATCGGTCAACACCTCTTGGTAGCCCGAAAGGCTGGTGTTGAAGACGGCCTCGCCGCTCGATTCGACGAGCGCGCCGAACGCGGTGCCTTCAAAGATCGTTCCGTCTTCGAGCACCAGTCTCGCTTCCTTGCGTTTCATGAGCGTCCGGACTCCCGATTGATGAGGGCGGCGACGTAGCCCGCCCCGAAACCGTTGTCGATATTCGTGACCGTGATGTTCGGCGCGCAGGCGTTGAGCATGCCGAGAAGCGCCGCGATGCCGCCGAGCGACGCGCCGTAGCCGACGGACGTCGGGACCGCCACGACGGGACGGTCGACCAATCCGCCGACGACCGAAGGAAGGGCGCCTTCCATCCCCGCGACGACGACGAGGACGCGCGCGGCGCGGAGCGCTTCCTGCTCGGCGAGGATGCGATGAAGCCCCGCGACGCCGACGTCGTTGATGCGCGTCACCGCCGCGCCGAGCGCGTCGGCGGTCAACGCCGCTTCGTCCGCCACGGGGAGATCCGCGGTGCCCGCACAGACGACCGTGACGTTGCCCGTGCGGACGTGGTCCTTCGGCAGAAGCCGGACGATCCGCGAGCGCGCGTACCACTCCGCTTCGGGAACCGCCATGCGGATCGCCTCGGCGTGGGCCGCGCTCGCGCGCGTCGCGAGAAGAGTGCCCGAACGCGCGACGATGCGCGCGGCGATCGCGGCGGTCTCTTCGGGGGTTTTCCGCTCCGCGTAGATCACTTCGGGGAACCCGCAACGGCGTTCCCTGTCGTGGTCGATGCGTGCGTATCCCAGGATCTCGGTCGGGTCTCCCATCACCGGCACATCTCAAGCGCCTTGCGCTTTGGGGCCCGGAGGCACAACCCGCGGTCCCGGGGGGAGGTTTTAACCGTGAGGGAGGGGTTGGGCAACCGCCCCGGCGCGCGGCCACGACGCCCTCGGTCGGACGACGAGAGGCAACGTGTCCGGGCCGCGCTCACGGAAGCGGAAATACCCTTGGGACGCCACCATCGCCGCATTGTCGGTGCAGAGTTTCGGAGGCGTCAGGAACACCTCGAAACCGGCCTCCTTACCCTTCGCGAGGAGAGCCTCCCGCAACGGTCCGTTGCAGGCGACGCCCCCGCCGATCGCGATCCGGGGCGTGCGGTGAAGGGCGCAGGCCACCGCGGCCTTCGTGACGAGGGTGTCGACCACGGCCGCCTGGAACGACGCCGCGACGTCTTCGGTGCGGACGCCCGGCCGCATGTCCTTGAGCGGGCGGCCGTCCGGGTCCTGCTCGAAGCAGCGGTACTTGACCGCGGTCTTGAGACCCGAGAACGAGACGTCGAGGGCCTTCGGATCGAGGAGCGGTCGTTTGAAGCGGAAAGCGTCGGGGTTTCCGGTCCTCGCCGCCTTTTCGACGGCGGGGCCACCCGGATATCCAAGCCCCAGGACCGCCGCGATCTTGTCGAAGGCCTCCCCCGCCGCGTCGTCGAGCGTCGCCCCGAGGAGGAGATGGTCGCAGGGGCCCGACGAGAGAAAGAAGTGGGTGTGCCCCCCCCAGAC
>CAIWVZ010000033.1 GCA_903916245.1 uncultured Planctomycetota bacterium
GACACTCCGACGACGCTAGCACGCCCGTCGCAGCCTCATGAAGCCTCATCCCGAACTCCTTCGTCTCCGACGCGCGGTCGACGCGCAAAACGTCGTCCTGCGCGAAGCCGTTCTTTCGCGTCTCGCCTTGGTGGAACGGATCGCGCGGCTCAAGTCGACCGCCGCTCTTCCCGCGGTGGATCCGCGTCGCGAAGAGGCGATGCGCAAGGCCGTGCTGCGCGGGCTGCGCGGTCGGTCGAGGCGCGTCGTCGCCGCCGTGTTCGATGCGGCGGTGGCCGCGTGTCGGGCGACGGTCGTCGCGATTACACGTCGACGTCGAGCCGCGCGGCGAGACGCTTCGCGTCCGCCACGCAGCGCGCCAACGCGCCGCTGAACCGCTCCCGCGCGGGATCGCCCTCTTCGGCGAAGAGCGCACACGGGGCGGAGTCGTCCTCGGCCGCCGAGACGAACACGAATTTCGATCGCTTCGCCACGGTGGAGGGAGGCGCCATGCGCTTCGAAAGTCCTCCGCCCGCTCCGCGACGCGTCAGCCACCAAGTGCGTTCGCGGCCCGCCTCGGCATCGAGGAGTTCGGCGCCGCCGACCGCCAGACGCTCGATCTCGTGGGCGATCTCATCGAGAACGTCCCAGTCGTTGAATTCCGACAGGCATTCGTTCGGATCTTCGTACGCGACGCCGACGGCGTGCTCGCAGGCCCCGTCGCCGTCGTCGCAGAACGGACAGATCGGAAGATCGGGAAGCGGAGTGACGTCGCCGTCGCCCGTCGCGTCGAGTTCGTCGTCGAAATCAGGCACCATGGAGCGAAGCGCGAATCATCCACGCCATTTTTTGGTGGTCCTGCACGATACGGGTGAGCAGGTCGGCCACGCCCGGGTCGGTCGCGTCCGAAATCGCTTCCGTCAGATGGCGAACGAGGGCCACGTGGGCGCCTTCGAGAAAGGCGAGTTGCGACGTCCAATCGATGACGCCCGTATCCGGCGCCTTGAGGGGCGACGCTCCCGCGACGTCGGCGGGCAGAATCATGGGCACGGCTCCGATTTGCACGATGCGCTCGGCGAGATCGTCCACATGCCCGGAGAGCGTTCCCGCGTGCGAGTCGAAGAGGGCGTGCAACGAGACGAAGTGGGGGCCCGCGACGGTCCAATGGAAGTGCTTGTAGGCCGAAGTCAACATCGAAGACGCCTGGGCGAGCGCGTTCAGCGAGGCGGCCATCGCCGCGGCTTCCTTCATCGGAATGGCGACGACGGCCGTGAGTAGTGCGCGGGGCGGACGGGCGGTTTTCATGGAAGACTCCTTGCCGCAAGGCTTTGCGGCGATCGTAGCAGTCCCTCTCGCGGACTTCTCCGAACCTTCATGGGAGGCGTGCGGATCCGTCGCTAAGGTGACGACGGATACGGCGCCCGCGGGAGATCCGCTCCCCTGCGCCGAGCGTAACGGAGACCTTTCATGTTCAAGCGTTCCTTGGCGCTTCTCGCGCTCTGTGCCGGAGCCGTCGCGGCCCAAAACGGCACGTACGTGTACTTCTCGACGCGCTTCGCCGAGACCCCGCTGTCGGGGCGTGGCGGATTCGTCGTGGATGGAAATCCGACCACGGTTCCGGTCCCCGTCTTCGCGCCGGGAACCGTGAACGAGGCGGCCGTGATGAACGCGAACGGCTTCGCCTTCGTCCGCCCCGGTGTCCCGAACAAGTGGCCCCTGTCGTTCGTACAGGGAACCGTTCCGCCTCCGGTGACGGATTTCGTCGAAGTCTCGAACTTCCCGCAGATCAATCTCCTCATGGGAGATACGGACACCGACGGGCAGTACAACGAAGGTGGGTCGTTCCCGAATTGCGTGACGGGTGCGAATCCTCCGTGCCCGAAGCCCACCACGACCTACACCAACTTCGCGGGGGTCGATGCCCTCTACGTCCCGGCGCCTCCCGTCGGTCGCAACGCGTCGATCTACGACTGCTTCATCTCGACGCCGTCGGATTCGAACGGAACGGGGGGCTATCGCGGCACCGCGGTCACCGAGGCGGACATGATCATGTTCCCCAAGGCGACCAATCCGTATCCGGCGCCGTCGGCACCGCAGCCGCCGATCTTCTTCGTGCGCCAGTCCCATCTCGAGGCGTTCTTCGGAATGGCGGCGGGTACGGGCAACGCGATCGATACGGACGCGTTCGCGGTCGACGAAACCAACGGCGACATCTACATCTCCTTCGACGGAACGTCCTCGACCGTCGCGACGTGCTTCACCGGGACGTTCTTGACGGCCCCCGGAGTGTCGACGACCGCCGCGATTCTCGCGGGTGACGTGTTCCGCATCCCCGGTGCGGCGTATACGCCGACGGGCCCGTTCAACGTGGTGTCGGCACCGACGCCCGGACTCGTCGAGCGCATTTGGTCCTCCGCGGACGTGACGACGATGGTGACGACCGCGGGCGGCCTGATCCTGCCGACGGCACAGGGCGGGGTGGCTTACACGAACACCTACAGCCTCGATGTCGATTACCTGAACACGGGGACGGTCACGACGCCCGCGGGATTCACGGTTCGCAATCTCTACTTCACGGTCGACAACCGCGGCGGCAACGTGGGCGCCACCGTCAATCCCTTCGCGCCCGCGATCTATACGACGGCGGGCAACGGGCAGTTCGCGGTGTTCAACGGCGTCACCATGAACAACCCCGCGGCCATGGGGATGGCGACGCAGTCGTTCAGCAACACGTTCTACACGGGCTGTCTCGACGCCCTCGACGTCTATGACCTCGCGAATCCGCTCGATCCGCAGACGGGCAACCCGATGCACCTCGAGTCCTTCCCGGACAACGGTCGTCGGTATCTCGGACTCGCGTCCATGGGCAACCCCGCCAACCCGGCTCTTTACGCGAACAAGTTGATCTGCTCGATCGCGGGTTCGCCGCCCGGATCGACGATCGCGGTCTTCGCGCGCGCGGACGTGACGACCGTCGGCGGATACATCGACCGCTACGACGCGTTCGCGTCGGGTATCCCGGACGGTTGCCCCGAGCTCTATCTCGACGTCGCCAACGTCTACACGAACAGCATGATTCTCGCGCCGCAGGGCTTTTCGAATCTCGGGCAGGATCCGTTCGTCCAAGGATTGATGAACGGCGGACCCACGCTGAACCCGCTCTACTGGAATCCGATCCGCACGGCGGTCGACGCGAACAACTCCGACAACGGAGACAGCGCCTTCGAGTTCGATCTCACGACCCTCGGACCGCTTCCGGCGTTGCCGGGCGGCGTCAGTTTCATCCTGACCTTCCAAGCGATCGATTTGAACACGCTGAAGTTGTCGGATCCGATGGCGTTCGAATTCAACTGACCGCCACGCGCATCCGTGAGGGGGATGTCCCGGCCGTCGGTGGTCAGGGCATCCCCCGCGGTGCATCATGGGGACTCGAGGGCACCACGTGCCCGGAGTCGCCATGAGAAAGTCGCTTGTCGTCGCGTGCACCTTCCTCGCGTCGGTGCTGTCCGCCTGTGCCGTGTCCAAGC
>CAIWVZ010000034.1 GCA_903916245.1 uncultured Planctomycetota bacterium
CTGGCATTTGTGCCAAAATTTCCCTAACTGAGCGAATATGGCTCAACCAAGCAGGATGAGATAAATCTACCAAATGCAGTAGAGCATCGGCTTCCGTGACTTCTTCTAAAGTGGCACGAAAGGGGCGGTCGCGGCCACGTCGAACGCACGACGCGTCAGGCGTGCGATGGTCTGGTGGTGTTGTCCCCCACCGTCGCCGTCCGGCCACATCGTGACGACGATATCGGGTCGTTCACGGCGAAACGTGGCGACGAGATCCGCCAACATGCGCTCTTCACCCCACGCCTTCAGCGTCTCGTCGACGGAGTAGGAGTACCCGAAATCGACGGCTCGGAGGAATCGCTGTTCGCCGCCGTCGATGCGGCGCGCGCCGAGCAATTCACCGGTCCGGATGACCGCCAAGTCTCCCCACAATTCCGGACCGATCTCGTTTTGCCCGCCTTCACCGCGCGTCGCGGTACACACGACGACGCGGGCCCCCATACCGCGAGCCAAGGCGGCGACGAGCCCGTTGTCCTCGTCGTCGGGATGCGCCAAGACGACCAAGGCCGTCGCGGGGGTCGACGCGCGACGAAGCGCGAGTTCGAACGCGACGTTCCCGTGCTCGGGAGGCGGAGCGACACGGAACTGAGCCGCGACATCCGACGCGACTGCGACGAAGAACGCCGCACCGAACAGCCCGGCGCGGAAGACGCGCCGCATGGACGCCCGAATCATCGTCGTCAGAATCCGAGTTCTTTCACCAACGCCGGTGCGGGAATCACGGACTCGAGGCACCACATGATGTACCGCACGTCGACGCCGATGTTGCGGGAACGTTCCGCCGACCAACCGAAGTCGCCGACGACGTTTTCGAAGACACGATCGAAATTCAGACCGATCAGTTCGCCCCGACCGTTCACGATGCACGATCCGGAGTTGCCGCCCGTCGTATCGCCGTCCATGAGGAAGCACACCGGAATGTCCCCCAAATCCTTGTCGACGAATCGCGACGTCTTTCGCGCTTTTGCGGCATCGACGAGCGCCTTCGGACTGTCGAACGGTTCGACACCCGTATTCTTCGCGAGCAATCCCGCGACCGTGGTGCGCGGGGTCGCGACCAGTCCGTCGGCCTTGCCGTAGCCCTTGATCGTGCCGATGGCGACGCGAAGCGTTCCGTTCGCATCCGGGTAGAACGCGGCTCCGCGCCACGCTTCCTGAGCCTCGATCCAACGACGTCCGACGTCGAGACGCCGTCCGCGCTGGGACTGCTGACGCTTCTGCATCGCCTCCGCCTCCTCGGCGAGCATGCGGGCCGTCACGACGAGAGGATCGTCCGACGACAACAGCGCCGCCCCCGCGGAATCGACGACCGACTTGCGGAACTCCGGCGTGAAGACCTTCGTCGCCGCGAGCATGGCTGCGGCGGCGTCCGCTCCCGTTCCCGTCGGCACGGCGATTCCCTTCAGCGCCTGATCGGCGGGGAGGCGCTTGATCTCTTCGAACATGAGGGCGTAGAGAGGCTTTTGGACGGGATCCATGAGCTCCGTCGCCGAGCGTCCGAGAAGGCCGCCGAGTCGCTTTTTCGCCGCCTCGAGTTCCTTCGGGTCTTTCGATCCCGCCGCTCCCTTCGCGACGCCCAAAGCTTGGACGACGTTGAGGAGCGATTGAGGTCCCGTGCGCGAGAGGAACGCCGACAACACGAAATCCTTGTGATCCGTCGCACGGATATCCGATTCGAGTTTCAGGATTTCCGCGAGCACCGCACCGTAGGACGCACGCCGCGTCGGATCCGCTTCCACCCACGACGCGAATTCCGCCTCTTCACGCAGTTTGCGTTCGCGGACCGCGTTGCGGGCGAGCCCGTTCACCATCCCGAGCGCGTTCTTCTGAACGTTCGCCATCGACTTGATGGTCGACGACAACGCCAGCTCGAGACGCGGATCCGACTTACCCGCTTCCGTCAGGATCTCGATGACGCGCGTGAAGACCGCGTAGCGCCGCGGGTAGAACACGTCTTCGCGCGACTGCACGGCGACCGATGTCAGGTAGCGCTCCGTGCGCCCCGGATAGCCCATCACGATGGCGAGATCGCCGTCGTCGACGCCGTCCTTCGCGA
>CAIWVZ010000035.1 GCA_903916245.1 uncultured Planctomycetota bacterium
GGCGTCGAGTCGGGTGCCCGGAATACCGATCCACAGTCGACGTCCGGCGCGTTGCAGATGATCCATCTCGTGAGTCCCGGGTTCCTTGCATGCGCCCGCGTAGGGCGGCGACCCACCATGGTGACGCAATCGGAGCGCGTCGTCGACCCGAGAAAGCCCGTTCGTCGTTCGGAGTTTCTCGCCCCTCGGCGGGAACCCGCCCCGACGGCCGATTCGACTGGTAGGCTACCGGTGGAAGTCGAGCGGCGGCATCGCCGCGGCTTCCCTCTCGCCGCCATGAAGCACCGCCCCCTCGCCGTCTGCATCCTGTCGGTCTTGGCCGCAGTTCCCCTCACCGCTCAATCGGCCACGTCGCCGCTCGTCCGCTTCGTGGTCGGCACCACGTGGAACTCCGGCTACGGCGCCGAGATCACGCTGACGAACCGGGGAACGACGCCCTATTCGGCATGGTCGATCCAATGGGACAACGGCCCGACCGTCGCGTCTCTGTGGAACGGCACGCATACGCTGTCGGGTGCCCACCACACGGTGACCAACGCCTCGTGGAATGGTTCCCTCGCACCGGGCGCGACCGTCTCGATCGGCTTCAACGGCACGAACATGATGACGAACGACGTCGTCAACTGCACCGTGAACGGGACAGTGGCGGAAGTGGGTTACAGCCTCCCCTCCGGGTGGATGACGACGGGTGGTGGGACCGGAGGGGGCGGTGGAACCGGCGGTGGCGTGACACCCCCACCGCTCGGGCCGCCGCCGTCCGAAGCACGCGGGCCGTTCTGGTGGCCCGAAGACGTGAACGGTGATCGTCGGATCGACGCGGCGGACACGGCGCTCGTCTCCGCGGCCGTCGGGCAAACGGGGACCGCCGGGCCGGGCTTCCCCGTCGACGTCACCCGCAACGGCGTCGTCGACGCCGCCGATGTCGCCGCCGTGCAAAGCCGACTCGGGCCGATCCGCGATCCGAGCCGTATCGTCGGCTACTGGATCGAATGGGGCATCTACGGACGCAACTATCAGCCCATCAACACACCGTTCGAAAAGGTGACTCACCTCAATTACGCGTTCGCGAAGATCAACCCCGACTTCACCATCGCTCCTTTCGACACCTACGCCGCGATCGACAAGTACTACCCGGGCGACACGTGGAACCAGCCCTATCGAGGCGCCTACAACCAACTCAACAACGTCTTCAAGGCCCAACACCCGCATCTGAAGACGCTGATTTCCGTCGGCGGATGGACGCTGTCGGGATTGTTCAGCGACGCGGCACTGACGCCCGCGAGTCGGGCGACGTTCGCGGCCTCCTGCGTCGCATTCCTACGCACCTACAACTTCGACGGTATCGACATCGACTGGGAATATCCGGGCGGAGGTGGCCTCTCGACGAATACCGTACGACCGCAGGACGGTGCGAACTTCACGCTCCTTCTCGCGAAAGTTCGCGAAGACCTCGACGCGGCGGCCGCCGCGGACGGCAAGTCGTACCTTCTGACCATCGCCGCGCCCGCCGGCATCGACAAGATCGTCAATCAGTACCCGAACGAGTACCACCGCTACGTCGACTGGGTCAACGTGATGACCTACGACTTCTTCGGAGCCTGGGACCTCACGCGGACGGGTCACCATGCCGGATTCTCTCGGAATCCTTCACTTCCACCCTCGCCGACGGCGACGCACTACAACCTCGAAACCGCGATGGGCCACTACCTTCGTCGGGGCGTGCCGCGCGAGAAGTTGCTTCCCGGACTCGCGTTCTACGGGCGCGCATGGGGCGGCGTTCCGGCCGTGAATCAAGGGCTCTTCCAACCCGCCACCTCGGTGCCTCCGGGGACGTGGGACGACTGGCAATCCGGCGCCACCGGCGTCAACGACTTCACCGAGATCGAGACATTCCTCGCGACGGGCGGATATACGCGTTCATGGGATCCCGCGGCGCGTGCGGTCTGGGCCTATCATCCGACTCGATACGGCGGACACTTCGTCAGCTACGAAGACCCGCAATCGATCACGGTCAAGGCGAACTGGCTGCGTCGCGAGTATCTCGGCGGGTTCATGTTTTGGGAAATCACCGCGGATCGAAACGAAGTGCTCCTGAACGCCGTCGTGGATCAACTCGGAGGTCGTCGGTGATTCGCTCCCTCCGGGCGTGGGTCCTGCTCGTTTTGGTCTTCGCGCCTACGGGTCACGGACAAGTCGCCGTCGAATTCGCGGCATCGTCCCAGTGGAGCGGCGGTTTCGTCGCCAACATCCGACTGACGAATCAAGGGACGACCGCCGTCAATGGTTGGACGCTCGGCTTCGACTGGGCGGCGGCGATGACGTCGCACTGGAATGCGACCATCACGACGACTCCGCTCGCAGCGGGGTTCCGCTATGCCGCGGTGCCCGCCTCGTGGAATGCCACCATCGCCGCGGGGGCGACGATCAACGTCGGGTTTCAGGCGAACGGAGCGTTCACGCCGACCGTGTCGGGATGCGTCGTCAACGGCATACCCGTGACCCCTACGTATTCGGGGACGACCGGCGGTGGCGGCGGCGGAGGTGGCGGAGGTACCGCACCGTTCGTGGCGATCGCAGGGGTTGCGCATGCGGCGGAAGCGTTCTTCCCCCCGGTCGGTACGTCGACCCATGCGTTGTCGCTCACGAACGGCACGAGCGGAACGTCGTGGTCCGTACGGACGAACAATCCGAAGGTGATCCTGCCGTCCATCGTCGGCGGGTCGCTACGTCTCGTGACGCGGAATCCCGGATTCGCATCGATGACGTTGACCGAATCGTCGACGGGTGCGTCTCGGATCATCGGCGTCGCCGTGCGCACTCCCGGAGGCGCCGTTCCACGCCTTCCCCAGCGTCTCGCGATCGGCAGCGTGAGCGAGGACACGACGGCACATCTCGATTATTGGAAAGGCTACGGTGCAGGCGGAGCCGACGACCGTAGGTTCGTGGATATCCGCTACATCTACGTGAACGGCGGCCCCGACAACGGATGGCGCACGTGGACCAACACACCGGGGATGCGGGTCACTCAGTACATCCGCGAATCGAAGAAGCTCGGGATGATTCCGTGCTTCGTCTTCTACAACGTCCCCGACGCGGGTGAGAGCCTCTTCACCAACACGCTGCATCTGCAGGATCCGGCGTACATGGACGGCTACTGGAAGGATCTCGACCTCTTCTGCGATTTGGTGCGCGCCGAAACGACCGACGGCTGGCCGGTGATGGTCATCCTCGAGCCCGACTGCCTCGGTTACTTCGCGCAGGCGGGTTATTCACCGACCGGGACGCAGGTCATCCCTCGGGTCGACCGCGCGTATGCGGTCCTCGGATTCGACGCGAGCGTCATCCTCGGCCCCACCGATCCCATCTTCCCGAACCATATCCGCGGGTTCGTCGAGGCGGTGAATCACATCATCCGCAGAGACTGCCCGACGGCGATCTTCGGTTGGCAGATGAACCTTTGGGCCTCCCCACCGGGTGGTTTCACCGGAACTCCGATGGGTGGCAACGGCATCTGTCGGTTGACCGACACATGGGGAATCGACATCGGTCGTCGCAAGATTCGGGCGGAAGGCGCCGCAATCACGCAATGGTACGTGGACGCCGGCGTGCTCGCGTCCAACGCCGACTTCGTTTCGATCGACAAGTACGGCCTCGATGCGGTCGGCCAAGCCTCGGGCGCGGCGACGAACCCGGCGGCGAGTCCTTGGTTCTTCAACAACGATCACTGGCAGAACTACCTTCTGTTCGTGAAGTCCATTCATCGGACTTCGTCGAAACCGGTCGTCCTTTGGCAAATCCCGGTCGGCCGCGTCAACGCCACGACGACGATCAATCCGACGACCGGCACGACGTTTCCCCTCCTGAACAACACCGTCGCGCGCTATGAAGACAGCGCGAGCACCTTCTTCTTCGGAGACACGTTCACGCCCGGAAGCCCGACCCGCATGGCGTGGTTCGCCTCGAATCTCGGGGGCGATCCGAAAGTCTCGGTTTCGGGATCGACGGTGACATGGGGTGAACACCTGACCGATACGGTCGACGCCGGCGTCGTCGCGCTCCTCTGCGGTCCCGGAGTCGGCGCGAGCACGACCAACATCCCACCGTCCAACCTTTCGCAGCCCGGCGCGACGGACGACGGTTTTTGGATGTAGCACGTCACCCGAGTCCTTAATCGCTTCAAGTTGGCGCCGGAGAGGTCGCCCAATCCCTCGATCAACGGGGTGCTGCGCGCCC
>CAIWVZ010000036.1 GCA_903916245.1 uncultured Planctomycetota bacterium
GATCTCCGGCAGTCTGTTCACCAGCATCATCCCCAACCTGCTCGTCGAGGGCATGGCGGAATGCGTCGCCGCGGCCAAGGGGCGGGTGGTCTACGTGGCCAACATCGCAACCCAACCGGGCGAAACCAACGGGTTCGATCTCGGCGCCCACGTACGGGCCGTCCGCGATCTCGGAGGCCTTTCGAGAATCGACGGGGTCGTCGTCCACGAAGGCGTGGTCTCCGCGGAGATTCGCGCCCGCTACAGCCAAGCCGGCGCCGACATCCTGCGTGCGGAGCCGGGCGCGGAATCCGTCGAAGGCATCCCGCTCGTGCGCGCGAAGGTGGTGGGCGTGGAATCGGGACTCCTGCGTCATACGGCGAGCGAGCTCGCCGCCGTGCTCGCCGCGCTCGCGCGCGGGGGAAGCGTGCATCCATGAGCGACGTGACCGTCAAGGCACTCATCCGCAATCGTCAGGGCCTCCATGCGCGCCCGTCGGCGCTCGTCGTCAAGACGGCGGCGCGTCACAAGACGTGTTCCGTCACCTTGGCCATCGGTGGTGAAACCGCCAACGCGAAGAGCATCATGGAAGTCATGATGCTCGCGTCGCCCGCGGGCACCGAAGTCACGATCCTCGCGTCCGGCGAGGGAGCGGATGTCGCGGCGGCGGAAGTCGCGCAGGTGATCGACGGCGGATTCGGCGAAGAAATCGATCCGGCGTGGGCGCCGGGGAGCGCGTGATGGAGATCCTGAGAGGCACGGTGTTGTCGGAAGGTCTCGTCGCGGGCGAGGCGCTCGTGTTGTCGTCGGGCGAGGTCATCATCCCCGACGTCGTCGTCAAACCCTCCGATCGCGAGAAGGAAGTCGCGCGGTTCCGTCGCGCCGTCGACGGGACGTTGAAGGAAATCAACGAACTCACGAACGCGACCGAAGGTCGACTCGGCGACCTCACGCGCATGCTCGGTACCTATCAGTCGCTCCTCGCCGACGAATCCATCATCAATCAGGTCCTCGAACAGATTCGTACGAAGCGCAAGAGCGCGGCGACGGCGGTGCGGCAGGTGATCGCGGGATACGTCGAAGACTTCCGTCGCATGGGAGGGCCTTTGGCCAACTACGCACCGGAGCTCGAAGATCTCGGCCGACGATTGGTGGCGCGGATTCTCGGAAAGGAACTGCCGAGTCTCGATCGCCTTCCGCGGAAGGTCGTCATCGTCGCCGACGAAATCACGCCGATGCAGGCGCTGTCGATCGATCGCGACAAGGTCATCGGGTTCGTCACGCAGTCGGGCAGCCCGGAATCGCATACCGCGATCCTGTCGCGCCACCTCGGGATTCCCGCCATCACCGGCATCGAGAACGTCGCGTCGATCGTTCCGCAGGGCGCGTCGATCATCGTCGACGGACTCGAAGGCGTCGTGGTGCTCGATCCCGACAAGGCGATGAAGCAGACGTACGCGATGAAGATCCGTCGCGCGACGCGGACTCGTTGGCAGACCACCACCATTTCTCCGGAAGAATCGGTTACGCAGGACGGCGTTCGGGCGACGATCCGCTGCAACGTCGACACCAGCGACCACGTACGTGAATTGGCGGCGATGGGCGCCGACGGCGTCGGCCTCTTCCGCACGGAATTTCTCTACATCGGAAAAGCGGTGCCTCCCGACGAGAAGGCGCAGGCGAAGAGCTACGAGGAGACGCTGAAGGCGTTCGGAAGTCGCCCCGTGATTTTCCGCACCATGGACTTCGGTGCCGACAAGTTCGACGCGCGCGTCGACGCGGTGAAGGAGGAAAATCCGGCGCTCGGCTTGCGCTCGATTCGTCTGTCGTTCGCCCGCGAAGATCTCTTCCGCACCCAGTTGCGCGCGCTTCTGCGCGCCTCCGTGCACGGGAACGCCCGCATTATGTTCCCGATGGTCACCGACGCCGGCGAGTTTCTCCGGGCCAAGGCGATTCTCGAAGTCGTGAAGTCCGAACTTAAGGCGGAACGCGTGCCGTTCGCCGCCGACGTCCCCGTCGGCGTGATGATCGAACTTCCGGCCGCCGCGATCGCCTCCGCGGCCCTCATGAAGGTGGCCGATTTCGGAAGCATCGGAACCAACGATTTGACGCAGTACACGCTCGCCGTGGATCGCACGAACGGGCGTGTCTCCGATTGGTACAAACCGCATCACCCCGCGATCTGTCGACTCATCAAAGTGGCCGTCGAAGCCGGACTCGCGACGGGGAAGGAAGTCTCGGTGTGCGGAGAAATGGCCGGATCGACCCGCCTCGTCCCCGTGCTCATGGGGCTCGGCGTGCGGAGTTTTTCGATGGCGCCGCCGCGTATGGGGCAGGTCGTGGACCGCATTTCCCGTCTGACGCTGCCCGCGTGCCGGGCGCTCGCGGATGCGGTTCTCGCGTCTCCCGACGCCGAAGAAGCCCTCGCGGTCATCGATGCGTTCGAGTCGCGGGCCGTCGAGGAGCGCGCCCCCGCGCCGCGTAAACGTCGGTCCTGACCCGTTTTCTCCCCTGAAACCGCCCAGGGGGGCGGATTTCGGGTGATCTCCGCTTCAGCGGGCGGGTTTGAACGGTCGATTCCTAAGGAAGCCGGAAGACGTTTCGTCTCCCGGGCATTCCGAGAGGGAACGTCCGCATGCTGTTCTCCAAGACCCGTTCATTGGTCGGGCTCGATATCGGCACCACGTCCGTCAAGGCCGTGGAGGTGATCGAGCGCGGAGGTGAGGTCACCGTCACCGGCTTCGGTCAGGTGGAAGTCGTCGGCGACACGATCGAGGCGCGTCGCGCCGCCGTGAACGACCTCGTCAACGCCTGCGGTTTCGGAACCCGCAAGGTCGTCACCGCGATCTCGGGGAAGAACGTCATCGTCCGCTATCTCACCTTGCCCGTGATGGGGGAGGAAGAGATGCGCAACGCGTTGACCTTCGAAGCGTCGAAGTACGTGCCGTTCCCCTTGGACGAGTGCGTCCTCGATTGCCAACGGCTCCAAGGCGGCGTCGATCGCGCGGGCGACGGACAGATGACCGTCGTGCTCGTGGCCGCGCGACGCAACCAAGTCGTCGAGCAGATGGCGTGTCTCGAAGGCAGCCACGTCCAGGCCGACGCGATCGATCTCGACGTCATGGCCCTCGGCAACGCGTTCATCGCGACGACGCCGAAGGATGCCGCCGAAGGGCGGATTTCCGCGCTCGTCGACATCGGCGCGACGAAGGTGTCGATCACCGTCGTCGCGGACGGAACCGCTTGGTTCACCCGCGAACTCCAAGCCGGCGCCGGCCGCGACATGACGTCGGCGGTCGCGACCCGTCTCGGCCTCGGACAGGAAGAAGCCGAAGCCGTGAAGCGGAACCCGGAAGGTCGGGAACACGACGTCTCCGATGCCGTGGCGCACGTCGTCGACGACTTGGCGAATGAACTCCAACTCTCTTTCGACTGGTTCGAAAACCAGTTCGAACGCCGGATCGACACGCTCCATCTGAGCGGAGGAGGCGGTCGCCTCGTCGGTCTCAAAGATCATCTCGCGAGGGTGCTCGGGCGCGACGTCGTCGACTTCGATCCCTTCTCGGGGATGAACGTCGATGCGGCGGTCGACGCCGCTCTTCTCGCACGCAACGCCGGACGGCTGGCCATCGCCGCGGGACTCGCGTCCCGCGTGAAGAAGGGGTGACCGCACCATGATGACCCGTATCAATCTCATGCCGAGCGACTTGCGTCGCGCGGAATCGACGCCCCTTCGCGTGCTGCTTCCCGTCGTCGCGGCGGTGGTGGTCGTCGTCGTGGTCGGGTTCGGTTGGGCGTTCCTGCGCTTCGGCAAACTCGAAACCGCCCGCTCGGAACTCGAGACCGCGAAGTCGGAACTCGGTGCGCTCGACGCGCGTCGCAAGTACGTCGAATCGCTCCGCGACGAACTCGCGGAGTTCAAGACGCGCGAACAAACCATCCGTTCGATCGCGTCGTCCCGCGTTCTCTGGACGCGCAAACTCGATCAACTCTTCGACGTCGCGACCGCCGACAACGGCGGGCAGGACTATCTCCTTTGGATCGACACCCTCGAAGTGAAGCCGCCGCAGGCGAGCAACGCGAAGAAGGGTGTCGTCCCGGCGGAGACGCTTCGGATGAAGGGGTGGTGCTTCGCCGAGAAGAACCCCCTCGAGAACTTCAACACGTTCCACCGGAAGCTCCGCGAATCGCCGTTCTACGCCGACTTCGCCGACATGCCGAATCCGGCCGGCAAGGCCGAGGAACTCGACGGCGCTCTGCGTCCGAAGACCGCATGGACGGTCGACCTCACCCTTCCGATGAAGGCGCGCGAGGAGAAGAAGTCGAATACGAAGACCGGGGCGATCGCCGAGTCGGACGGCCGCCCGAAGCCGAATCCGCGCTGAGGACACCCCGTGACCACCACTCAAGCCCAACACACCCGCACGCGGACGATCGCCCTCGGCGTCGCCGGGGTGCTCGTCGCCCTGCTCGGCTGGCTGACTTGGACCGACTATCAGGCTCTCGAAGAGGCCCGCAAGGAAACCGAGACCGCCCGCGCCGCGATCGTGAAGACGCAGGGGGACATCCGCACGATTCCCCAACTCGAAGAGGACGTTCTCGTCGTCCGCGAGACGGTGAAGCGTCACGTCGCGATCCTTCCCGACGAGAAGGACATCAACGGATTCGTCGATCGACTTTCGTCGTTCGCCACCGACGCCGGCGTGAAGATCGTCAAACTCGACGATCAGGAAGCCCGCGCGCGCAACAATCGCCCGGGCAAGAAGGCGACCGCCGCCTTCGACCGCATCTCCTACAAACTTTCGCTCTCCGCGTCGACCGATTCGGTCCTTCGGTTTCTCGATCTGTTCGAGAACCACGAGCGCTTCGTGAAGATCCCCGTGTTCAAGATCTCCCGGGCTCAGGAAACCGGAAACGCCGCCGACGCGGTCGCGACGGCGCCGAACGACGTGGACCTCGAGATCGAAACCTACGTGTACAACCCGACGGTCCGCGCGAAGGACCCGGTAACGGTCCCGGACGAAGCCAAGAAGTTGGAAGGGCTCGCCAAGCGGGGACTCCTCGCGAAGGTCATGTCGGAATCCGTCGTCCCCGCGGCATGGCGCCACGATCCGTCGATGATGCGTCGCGATCCCTTCGTGGATCCCCGCATCGCGTCGGCCCGCGACAATGAACGCGGCGAAGCCGCCCGCATCGCGGAGGAAGCCGAACTCGAACAGCTCGTCGGCACGCTCAACGAAGCCGCCGGTGCGGTGAAGAAGGAAGTCTCCGAAAGGAACGCCGTGAAGCGTGCGCCGCTCAAGGCGGACGCGGATCGTCTGCTGACTCAGGTCGGCGCGAAGATCAAGGAGATCCAAGGCCGCAACGGGTTCGCCGTCGACGCCGTGCGCGCCCGGTTCGAGAAGGACGTCCTCGTCCCGTTCGACGCGCTCGTCCGCAGCCGCGGTCAGGTGCTCGTGACGGTGGATCGCGCTCATGTCGAGAACATGCTGGCGCGCGTCAAGGAGGCCGTCGCCGACGGTCGCCACGAAGAGGCGGTGAACTTCGCCGAACAGGCGGGGGCGTTGCGCACGGGGAGCGACCCGAATCTCGCGCCGATCTTCGAAGAGATCGCCGACGAGGCGCGTCTCGCCCGTGCGTGGGTGGAGTTCGCGGGCATCGAAATCGAATGCAAGGGAACGATCGTGCCTCAGGACGCGCCGGAACGCTCGGTGGCGATCCTGAACGGTGTTCCGGTCGCAGCCGGGGAAGGTGTTCCCGGACGCCCGGACATCACGGTGCGCTCCATCAGCCGCGTTTCGGTGACGTTCCTCTACAAGGGCGTCGCGATCGAACGACCGGTGAAGGGGCTGTCGCCGAAGGGGACGGAGCCGAAGACGCAACCCGGTCGCCCGGGGGCTCCGAAAAAGAAGAACTGACCCCGGCGGAACGCCGGAGGGAGAAGGACCATGTCGATCCGAGGGATGGGTGCGTGGAGTGCGATCGTATTTTTGTCGACGGTCGTGACGGCGACCGCGACGGCGTCGGCCCAGGACTCGCGTCCCGCGGCTTCCGGGCTCGCGACGTCGCCGCGCCAGGACGCCTCGGCGGACAGCCGCGTCACGTTGCACGTGAAGGATGCGTCGCTCGCCGACGTCGTCAACTACCTGCGCGCCCGCTCGGGCATCAATATGGTGCTCGCGGACGGCGCCGACGGCACGATCACGGTCGATCTCGACCACGTCCCGTGGCGTCTCGCGCTTGAAACCGTCGTCGAACAGGCGGGCTGCGTGCTCGTCGAGAAGGCCGCCAACCTCATCCGCGTCGAGAAACCGCCGCGCGTGACGTTCGAGTTCGCCGGTGCGGACGTGCGCGTCGTCGTCGACTCGATCGCGAAGCTCGCGGGCGCGAGCGTCGTCGTCGCTCCCGACGTCGAAGGCACGGTCTACCTGCGCGTGAACAACGTGCCGTGGCGGACCGCTCTCGACACGGTGGTGAAGTCGCTCGGATTCGTCGTCGTGGAAGACGCGTGGGGCATTCTTCGCGTCGTTCACCCGTCGAAACTCGAACAGCAGATGGTGACCAAGGTCTTCAATCTCCGTTACCTCCGTCCGCCGGCGCCCTACGTGCCGAAGATCAAGACGGAATACGCGGAAGGTCAGGCGAAGGCGCCGTCTCAGGACCCCGAGAAGGACTTCCCGCTGATCAAGGCGCTTCGCGGCGTTCTGTCGAAGGGCGGTTCGCTCGAATACGTGACGCGCACCAACGCCCTTCTCGTCAAGGACACCGAGCCGAACCTCGCGCAGATCGCGCGTCTCATCCAGGAGATGGACGTCGAACCCGCGCAGATCTTCGTGGACGTCAAGTTCGTCACCACGACGAACACCGACGCGTTGACCTACGGCTTCGACATCGGCGACCAGGGATTCCAGGCCGGGATCACCGGCGGCGCCCTTCCGACGCGCCTTCCGTTCAACCTCGGCGGCGGCGGCTGGAACAACAGCATCACCGCGAATCAAAACGGCGTGACGCCCGGACTCGACGACGCGGGAACGCTGTCGGCGACCACGTTCGGCACGATGGACTTCACGAAGGCCACCTTCACGCTGAACATGCTGAAGAAGGACGACCGCTCGCGCATCGTCCAAGCGCCGAAGTTGATGGCGCTCGACAATCAGGAAGCGACGATCTTCGTCGGTCGCACGATCCGCTACGCGGAGACCCAGGCCGAGGCCGCCCAGAGCGGCGGGCTCACGTTCTCGATCAAAGAAGCGCAGGGATCGCCGGTTCAGACCGGATTCCAGCTCTACATGATCCCGCACGTCGTGCCGGGTACCGACAAGATCATGATGACGCTCATCCCCGAAGCCGAGCAGCTCGTCGGACGTTCGAGCGATCCGAACCTGCAGGGCTTCCAGATCTTCACGTCGGGTGCGGGTACCCCGAACGAAGTGTCGATCGCGCTTCCGCAGGTCGCGTCGTCGACCATGGTGTCGACGCTCATGCTCCAGTCGGGCCACACGGCCGTGATCGGAGGCATGGTGACCGAAAGCGAGACCGAGCGCATCAACAAGTTCCCGGTGCTCGGCGACATCCCGGTCCTCGATTTCTTCTTCAAGAACAAGTCGCGCGCCAAGCAGAACGAGACCCTTCTCATCTTCATCACGCCGCGCATCCTGCGGGATCGCGACGACCTCGAGCGCATCGTGAAGGCCGAAGACCTGCTTCGTCAAAAGCAGATCGAAGCCGAAAACGAGAGGATCTTCGGAACGTCGGAACAGCTCGTTCCGGTCGAGGCGCCGAAGACCGAGTCCGAGTCGAAGAAGGACAAGTAGGTCCGGGCGGCGCGGCGTCGCCGCGGACGCGCGAAGCGAAAGGGCGGGTCCCGAAGGGGGCTCGCCCTTCCGTCATTTCGGGGTCGCTTGCCGCCACGGGGTCTCTGTGTCACCATGCGAAGGTCCGGACCTTCGGGTTCGGACGCATGGCGGGACTTCGGGGCGTGGTGCTCCGGCCCGTCGACACCAGTCAACCGTTTCCGGCGCCGTCGCCGGGGGCGGAGTCCGAAACAACCGTTCCTTCAGGGGGCGTCGTTCGCCCCGGCTTCGTGCCGGCCCGATCGACGCCGCAACCCGGGGGACGCCGTGACGAATCTTCGTCGCGCAGGTGCGGCGCCGTCCCGCGGGATTTGTCCGCGACGACCGGAGCCGGGCCGGTGCGACCGTGCGGCCTGACCGGGCCGGAGCCGACCGCGACGACGTCGCGGTCGGCGGATCTCCGACCCGTTCCGTACGCGCGAAGCGCCGTCGCGGCCTCCACCGGGCTCCCCGCAGAGAGGGGCCATGGAAAAGCGCATCTACATCAACGCGGACGACACCGAAGAAGTCCGCATCGCGATCACCGTCGACGGAAGACTCGACGAGATCTACATCGAGCGCGCGTCCGGCGAGACGTACCTCGGCAACATCTTCAAAGGCGTCGTTACGAACGTCGAGCCGTCGATCGGCGCGGCCTTCGTCGACTTCGGAGGCGACCGGAACGGGTTCCTCCACGCGAGCGACGTGCTGCCGATGTATCGGCACAATCATGCCGCGCCCGCCGTCGACGACGACAAGTCCGCCGACAAGCGGAACATCCACGACCTCCTCGTCAAGGGGCAGGAAGTGTTGGTTCAAGTCACCAAGGACGGCATCGGCAAGAAGGGGCCCACCCTGACGACCTATCTGTCGATTCCGGGCCGCTACCTCGTGCTCATGCCGAGCCTGACGCGTTCGGGCGTGTCGAAGAAGATCGAAGACCGCGAAGAACGTCAGCGTCTGAAGGGGCTTCTCGAGCGTATCGATCCGCCTCCCGGGATGGGCTACATCATCCGCACCGCGGGTATCGGCGCGAGCGAGGACGAACTCCGGAAGGATCTCGACTACCTTCTCAAACTCTGGAACACGATCGTGAAGCGCGTGCGCAGCGATCGCGCGCCGTCGACGGTCTATCAGGAGTCGGACGTCGTGATCCGCACGATCCGCGACGTCTTCACGCCGGACGTCGTCGAAGTGCTCGTCGACAACGAGAACGTGCATCGCAAGGCGAAGGATTTCGTCCGCGCGGTGATGACGGATCACGAAGACCGCGTGAAGCTGTACGAGGATCGTCGTCCGATTCTGCACGCCTTCGGTCTCGAAGAAGAGATCGAGAAGGTCTTCCAGAGGAAGGTCAACCTGCCGAGCGGTGGTTCGCTGATCATCGATCAGACCGAAGCGCTCGTGTCGATCGACGTCAACTCCGGCAAGTATCGCGACGAGGACGATCTCGAAGAGACCGCGTACCGCACCAATCTCGAAGCGGTCCAGGAGATCGCCCGCCACCTTCGCCTTCGCGACCTCGGCGGCGTGATCATCAACGACTTCATCGACATGCAGGAAGACCGCCACAAGCGGGAAGTCGAGCGCTCGCTCCGCGACGCGTTGAAGGACCACAAGGAACGCATGAAGATCGCGCGCATCTCGCCCTTCGGGATGATCGAGATGACCCGTCAGCGCGTCCGCCCGAGTCTGAATCGCTCCAACGCCGTGCCTTGCCCGCATTGCCGCGGTTCGGCCTACATGAAGACGGTCGACACCATCGGGCTCAAGATCCTCCGCGAGGTGACGGAAGTCCTATGGAGGAACAAGGCACGCCGGGTCCGCGTACGGGCCAATCCTCGGGTGGTGGATTTCCTCCGACGGAACAAGGAAGCCAAGATCAAGGCCCTCGAAGAGCACTTCCAGAAGCCGATTTTGATCCTCGGCGATTACGACCTCGCCAGCGAGGATTACGAGATTCAGCGCCTCAAATAGCCCGAAACCACCCCCGCCGGCCCCGGGTCTCCCGGGTGCAGGGTTGAACCCGGCGGGGGAGGGTGTAGGATTTCCCTCCCTCCGGAGCCCCGGAGGGTCTCGAAGGACCACCGAACATGTACGCGATCATTCAAGACGGCGGACACCAGTACCGCGTCGAAGAGGGTACGAAGCTGAAGGTTCAGCTCCGCGACTCCGCCAAAGACCAAAAGGTCGTCTTTGACAACGTCTGCCTCGTCGGCAACGGCACCGAAGCCAAGATCGGCACCCCGTTCATCAAGGGTGCGAAGGTCGAGGCCACCGTCCTGCGCCCCCTCGTCCGGGCCAAGAAGGTGATCATCCTGAAGTACCGTCGCCGCAAGAATTCGCAGCGTCGCAACGGTCACCGCCAAAACTACACCGAGGTTCAAATCTCGAAGATTCACGCCTGAAGGTAGGGCAACATGGCACACAAGAAGGGTGGCGGCTCCAGCCGCAACGGTCGTGACTCGAATCCCCAATACCGCGGCGTGAAGGTCCCGGGTGGCGCCGTCGTCATGCCCGGCGACATCATCGTTCGCCAGTGCGGCACCGTGTTCAAAGCGGGCCGTCACGTGCGCATGGGCCGCGATTGCACGCTCTACGCGGGCGTCATGGGCATCGTGAAGTTCCAGTCGCGCCAGCGCGTGACGATCGAGCCCGTCGAAGTTCTCGGCGGCAACTGATCTACGAACGTCCGCAGTCGGGGTCCGGCCTCCCACGGGGGCGGACCCCTTCCGCTTGAAAGGCCCCCATGTTTCGCGACGAATGCCGCATTCATCTCCGAGCCGGCGACGGCGGTCGCGGGTGTGCGTCGTTCCGTCGTGAAAAACACGACCCGATGGGGGGGCCCGACGGCGGCGACGGCGGCAGCGGCGGCGACATCGTGCTGCGCGCCGTTCCCGGCGAAAACACCCTGCTCGGGATCTCGAAATCGCCCAACTATCGCGCGGAATCCGGCGAGCACGGCCGCGGCGACTACTGCACCGGCGCGTCCGTCGAAGCCTTGGTGCTCGACGTCCCCGTCGGCACCGTCGTCAAGGATCTCGAATCCGGGGTGATCCTTCGGGACTTGGCCCGTGCGGGCGACGAAGTCGTCGTCGCGAAAGGCGGGCGCGGCGGGCGCGGCAACGCGTCGTTCAAACACGCGCTCAATCAGTCTCCGAAGCGCTTCGAAGAAGGCCAAAAGGGCGAATCGCGCAGCGTCCTCCTGGAACTGAAACTGATCGCGGACGTGGGCCTCGTCGGCTTGCCCAACGCGGGCAAGTCCACGTTCATCACCCGCGTATCCCGGGCGACGCCGAAGATCGCCGACTATCCGTTCACGACGCTCGAACCGCATCCGGGCATCGTCGAACTCCGCGGGTTCCGACGCTTCGTGCTGATGGACATTCCCGGCCTGATCGAGGGTGCCAGCCTCGGCGCCGGACTCGGGCACAAGTTCCTCCGCCACGTCGAGCGCACGCGCGTGCTCGTCCACCTCGTGGATCTGTTCCCGCCCGAAGGCGATCGCGACCCCGCCACGGCCGCGAAGACCATCATCGCCGAACTCGAGCGCTACAGCCCCATCCTCGCGCAGAAGCCTCGCGTTCTCGTCTTCAACAAGGCCGATATCGATCCCGACGCGGCCGCCGATATGGCGGGCGAAGTCGCCCGCGAGATCGGTGCGACCGATTGGATCCTCGTCTCCGCCGCGACGGGAGAGAATCTCGAGGCGGTGCTCGAACGCTGCTGGGACCTCCTCAAAGGCGCCAAGGCCTAAAGATTTCGGGGGCGGACGGCCGATGAAGAGGGGGGAGACTCCCGTGGCCGATTTGGACC
>CAIWVZ010000037.1 GCA_903916245.1 uncultured Planctomycetota bacterium
CCCCCGCCACCCAGGTGCCGAGGAACGCCACGACGCCGCACCCGATCCATGTTCGGTGCGCGACGACCCGAGCCGCTCCGTAGGCGAACACTCCCGCCGCGAGCGCGGCCAGCGGCCACACGCTCCACATACGACCGATGACGAGCCCTTCGACGGCGGCGGTCAGCAGCGTGATCCGCACGAACCGGGCGTCCCGATCGAAACGGATCGCGAGCACCGCCATGACGACGGCCATGTCGGGCATCCATGGGAGCCCGGCCAGCCGCCCCCAAACGGAGAGCACCGCCAACGGGACGCCGAGCAAGGCGAGACTCACGACGTCCGCACCTCCGGATGCAGGCGCCGATGTTCCTTGGATTCGAGGAAGATCGGCACGACGCCGCGCCGCGGGACCCGGACCGGAGCCTCGAGACGCCAAGAGCCGTTCTCGGGCACGAAACGCCCGATGACGAGGCCTTGGGGAATCAGGGCCTGCCCACCCGCGGTGCACGCCCACATCGGGAATCCCGGCAGCGCGCCGCGCGTCGGTCGCAAGGCGTAGACACCCGTTCCGACGCAGACGAGGACCCCCTCGCCTTCCTGTCCGAGGTCGTCGATCCACCGCGCGACGACATCGTGCCCGGTATCGCCCACGAGCGAGACACGAGCCGCTTCCGAGGATGTCTCCGTCAATCGTCCGAGAAACCGGCCTTCGACCGTGAACGCCAAACCCGGGACGGCGTCAGCGAGGCCGGGTCCACCGATGAGAGCCCCTCCGCGACGATCGAGCGGCGACGCGACGACGGTCACGGGCTCGTCGTGGAAAAGTCGCGGAAGACCTTCGAGGCGCCGCGGAATCGTGACCTGTCCGACACCGACGGGATCGACCGCGAGGCGCACCGCGGGAGCGATTCCGCTTTCGACGACCTCGCCCACGCGCAATCCCGGCGGGACGCGGCTACCGTCTCCGCCGACGGTCACGAGGCGTTCGTCCACCCGGAAGGCCTCCGGCATCGGCGACTTCATGAGACGCGGAGGATTGCCCGCGACGACGAGTCCCACGTGGCGGACGAGGGCGCCGGACTTCGACGGTCGCGCATCGGCGCCCGCGACCGCGACGGACGCGTCGCCCGCCGTGAAGGTCCGGACGCGCGCGACGTGCGACTCGATTCTCTCGACGAAGCCGACCAAGGCGTCGCCCGCGGTAACGGTTTCACCGACCACGATCCCCGATTCGGATCCCGCGCCGATCAGAAGCGTCCCGCGTCCGGGACGCACGTCGAGGACCGGAATCGCGGTCGAACCCGCAGGCGCGACGAATCCGGGGCCGGGAAGTCGCTGCGGTGGGGCGGGCAACGCGTGATCCACCGGCGCGAGCAGCGCCTCGACGGGGCGGACGAGGACGGCCAACGTGCGTAGACGGGCGGCGGCGAGCGCGTCGCCGAACGCCCACGCGGCCGCGACGAGAACGAGCGCCGCCGTCGCCGCGCGGCCGGCGGCGGGCACCGGGCGTCGCGCGGCCCGTTGGTTCATGGATCTTCGGCGGTGTCGAGAATCTGCTTCAGCATCTCGAGGTGGTCGAGGACGTAGCCCGTCCCGCGCGCCACCGCCGTCAACGGATCGTCGGCGACTTTGACGGGCAATCCGACGGCGTCGCCGATGCGCTTGTCCATGCCGCGCAACAACGAACCACCGCCGCAGAGATTGATGCCCTTGTCGACGAGGTCCGCCGCAAGTTCCGGCTTCGCGGCCTGAAGGGTCGCCTTCACGGCGCCGACGATTTCACTGACGGGCTTGTCCAACGCCTCACGCACCTGTTGGCTCGTGATCGTCGCGGCGCGCGGCAGACCCGTCTTGAGATCTTGCCCCTTCACGGTCGCTTCGAGTTCGGTTTCGAGCGGCCACGCCGAACCCAATTCGACCTTGATCTTCTCCGCCATGAGCGGGCCGATCTGAATGCCGAAATGCGCTTTCACGTAGGCGATGATGGCCTCGTCGAGTTCGTCACCCGCCGTGCGGAGGCTGCGCTTCACGTCGATGCCCGCGAGCGCGAGCACCGCGATTTCCGTCGTACCGCCGCCGATGTCGACGATCATGTTCGCGTGCGCGCCGGCGACGGGAAGTCCGATACCGATCGCACCCGCCATCGGTTCTTCGATGAGATACACCTTGCGCGCCCCGGCGCGCTCCGCCGAACCGACGACCGCCTGCTTCTCGACGGGAGTGATTCCCGACGGCACGGCGATGACGACGCGCGGATTGGCGAGGAATCGACGGTTGCCCTGCACCTTCTGAATGAAGTAGCGAAGCATCGCTTCGCAGATTTCGAAGTCGGCGATGACGCCGTCCTTCATGGGGCGAATGGCTTCGATGCCCGACGGTGTACGACCGAGCATCTCCTTCGCGCGGTCACCGACGGCCTGACCGTCGAGGAGCACCTTGTTCGTGCCCTTGTGCACCGCGACCACCGAAGGTTCCGACAAGATCACGCCCTTGCCGGGCACGCACACCAACGTGTTGGCGGTGCCGAGGTCGATTCCCATGTCGACCGCGAAAAGGCCGACGAGCCTGTCGAGCATCCAGAACATCTTCCCCTCCATCGGGGTTCACGAACGTGAAAAGTCCCGCGCGTGGCGGGGCCGCACTTTAACCGTCCGCCCCGTGAAATGCGACAACCCGGGAGGAATCCCGGGTTGTCGAGGGAAGCGGAGTCTCGCGCCGACGGCGGCGCGAAAGGGATCTCACTTCATCATGCCCACGCCGAACCACTGTCCGAGGGCCTTTTGGCCGACGAAGATCGCCGCCAAGAGGACGACGGTGGTGAGGATGACGAGCGCGGTCGTCAGCCCCTTCGCGGTATCGACGGGAGCCGAGCCGTTGGTTTCTTCAGCCATGGTGACTACCGCCTTTTCTCAGTTGAGGGTGTTGGTGGCCTTGTCACCGACCATCACGGTCTGGCCGGGTGCGACGACGGTGAGGGTGCCGGCGCACGACGCGTCGAACACTTGGTCGACCTTGATGCGGCCGATGTAGGTGTTGCCGCGGACGATGTCGAGGACGTAGCCGCGCGCGACCTTCGCGTTCTTACCCGCGTTGACCTGCACGAGCTTCATGCCCATGTCGACGTTGAGGACCGACGCGTTGACCGGCTCCATCAGGATGCCGCCCTTCATGTCGAAGCCCTGCTTCTGCGCGATTTCGATGAGGAGGCCCTGCTGGTGGATCTTGTCGTCCGCCGACTTCGCCGACTTCTCCATGTCCGCGATCTTGTTGTCGCGAGCCACGACGTCGGCGTGTTCCTTCTCGTACTTCGAGTTCGCTTCACGCTCCTTCTGCTGAGCCTCGGCGGTCTCGGCGCGGAGCTTCGTGTTCTCGTCGATCTTGGCTTGGAGCGCATCCTGCGTGCGCTTCAGATTCTCCGTGACCGAAGCCACGTTCTTCTGAGCCTGATCGAGCTGGGCGTCCTTCGCCTTCTTGTCGGCTTCGGCGGCTTCGACCTGGGTCTTCAGCTGCTGATTGGCCGCCGTCGCCTTCGACTCGGCGTCGCGGGCCGCGTTGAGGAGCGATTCCTTCTCGGCGAGGGCCTTGTCCTTTTCGGACAGAGCGGCTTCGTGACGGGCGGCTTCTTCCTTCGCCTTCTTGGCGACGGTTTCGTGCTTGCCCTTCCAGTCGTTGTTGAGACCGAGGAAGGTGGCGGCAGTGAACAGGAAGCCCGCTGCGAGCAGCAGGTTGAGAACGACGAACACGCGGGCGATCTGGCTCATTGATATCTCCTGGATGAGACCTTCGACCTGTCGCGGATCCCTTCGCGACGTTGAGTCGATCGAAGACTCCGATTCCGGGGCGTGGATTGTAGGCGGGGGGAAAACCTTGTCAACCGGATTCCCCGGAACGGCTTGGGGCGGGGTTCCGAGGGCGCAGACACATCCACAACACCACGACGCCGAGCAGGGCCCATGGAACGTCGCCGAAGCGCACGTAGGGCGTCGTTTCCGCACAAATCGGCAGACGCACCGCGAATCCCCCGGCGACTTCCTTGCGCTTCCCGTCCGGCCCTTCGACGATCGCGAGCCGGGCCCCGTCGGGCCCGAACGCCGTCGAAATCCCCGAGTTCGACACCCGGAGCACCGTTCGGCCCGATTCGACGGCCCGGAACCGCGTCGCGACGTCCACGAGATCGAGCTCTTCGGAATCGAAGAACCAAGCATCGTTCGACACGTTCACGAGGAAATCGGCACCGAGGAGGACGCCCTCGCGGAACATTTCGGGAAACACGGCCTCGAAGCAGATGGACAAGGCCCCTTTTCGGGGACCACCCGGAGATCGGACGGTGAAGACCCCGGGTCCGACGCCCGGTTCGAGATCCGGAACGTAGCCCCCGACGCGCTCGATGGCCCGGGTCACGGCGTCCCTGAAGGGCGCCCCGGCGGGCCACGGCACGTACTCTCCGAACGGGCAAAGGATGCGCTTTCCGTAGCGCACGTCGGAGGCGGTCGGCGTGCCCCCGGTCAAGACCCAGGCGACGTTCTCTTCGAGGTAGCCGTCCCCGTCGTCGTCGCGTGCGTGCGCCGCCGTGTCGCCGGAACGGATCCGCTGTCCGACGGTGACCCCGAGAATCGTGACCTGCCCGGGCGCCCGGAGCGTCGAATCCCGGAACTTCACGAGCGCATCGCCGCCGCGGGAAAACGCCGCCGGTTGATCGAGGATGTACCCGAGCCGTCGTTCATCCGGCTCCCGAACCCCGGGAAAGCATGTCTCCGGAAGTACCGCGAGATCGGGATTTTGATCGGCGAAACGCTCGAGAATCCCCGCCTGAATGACCGCCTGCCGACCGGGACCTTCGCGCAGGCGCTCGGCCTGAGGGACGTTCGGCTGCACCGCGACGGCGAGCGGACCGTCCGCCGTCGTCTCGGGGCGCCGGGCGGCGCCGAATCCGAGGGCGACGACGAGGATTCCGGCGGCGGTCGCCGCGCCGCGCTTCGCGACGCGCCGCACGGCGGGATCGTCCTTGCGGGTCACCCACAGATGGGTCGCGGCCGCCGCGACGCAGAGCATGACCCACGAAACGAGGTGGACACGCCCGACCGACGCGAGCGCGAGCAGAGGTGGAACCTCTTCCTGCGTGTACCCGGGAACCGCCCACGAAAGGCCCAACAACCGGTCGCGAAGCACGTCGCAGCAGACGATCACGCTCGGATAGAGGAACCACGGCGCGACGCCGCGGGCACGCCCGGCGTCGAGAAGACGCCCCGTGAGCCACGCGGTCGGCATCCCGAGGAGCGGCACGAGGAACATGAGCGGGGGCGCGAGCGTGCGCATCCACGCCAAGGTGCTCGCAACGATCAAGTACGAACCGAGCATCCACACGGGGCCGAATCGGGGCTCACCGGGAAGACGTCGGTCCATGTGCCGAACCATCCACGGCAGAGGGGCGATCCACGCGAGCCCCGTGAGGTGCAGCGGGTGGAACGCCGCGGCGAGCAGCGCCCACGACGCCGTCATCGCGACCAGATCGCCGCGACGGCGCGAGGTCGCGGTCACGCGCCCGCCCCCCCTCGGAACGACCGGTGCCCGATCGGTTCGATGTCGACGACGGCGCCCGGCTCCCCCGCCATCCCCGCGGGGATCACCGCGAGACCGTCGGCCGCCGCCAGTCCGCGCAGGTCACCCGATCCGTTCCAACGGACGGGGACCGCCGACGCACGTCCGTCGACCACGGTGATGCGGACGGGGACGTGTTGTGTGCGCGGGATCGCCTTCAACGGCGTCGCCGGAGCGAAGATCGCCGTCGCCCGTCCGCACGGGGCGTCGACGACGCCCACCACGGAGCGCAACCACGGCTTGACGAAAAGTTCGAACGTCACGCAGGACGACACGGGATTTCCGGGCAGTCCGAAGACGGTGCACACGCCGCCGTCCGCGCGCCGGATGTCGCCGAAAAGAAACGGTTTCCCGGGCTTGATCGCGACTTTCTCGATGGCCGGGACGAGCCCGCGTTCCTTCAGCATGGGCGCGACGAGATCGAGATCGCCCATCGACACGCCGCCCGAAAGGATCAGGACGTCGTGGGCCGTGCCCACGTCGAGGAACGCCGCGAGAGCCCGACGCTCGTCCGGGGCGATCCCCGGGCACGTCGGTCGAAGATCGGGAAGCGTTTCGCGCAGGAGGGCGGCCACGAGCGTCCCGTTGCTCTCGAAGATGCCGCCGGGCGGAACCGTCGCCGATCCCGGGGGCACGAGTTCGTCGCCGGTCGGCACGACGCACACCGTCGGCAGCGCGTACGACGGAACGGGATCGAGTCCGAGCATGGCGACGAGCGCCTGCACGGTGGCGTCGATCCGCGTGCCGCGCGGAACGACGACGTCGCCGCGACGCCAGTCTTCTCCGCGACGCGCCGTGTTCAACCACGGTCGTACGCCCTTGCGAAGCGCGACCGTCCCGCCGTCCGGAGCGAGTTCGGACTCTTCGACCTGCAACACCGCGTCCGCGTCGGGAGGCAGCGGTGCGCCGGTCATGATCTTGACCGCCGTGCCCGCACGCAGCGGCGCGCCGATTTCACCGGCGGTGATCCGACCGGCGACCGCGAGCGCGACCGGCGCGGCGACGTCGGCGGATCGGACGGCCCAACCGTCCATCACGGCTTTGTCGAACGGAGGAAAGTCGAACGGAGCGGCGAGGTCTTCCGCGACGCCCCGCCCCGCGCAGTTCGCGAGCGGGACGAGGGCGGGCCGCCGCCGTCCCGGGGCGTGCGCCGCGAGCGCGGCGAGGGCTTCGTCTTTCGTCATCATGCGTCGAGAGGCACCGTGCCGCGGGACGCGTCGAGCACGTCCATGAACGCGGAGACGCTGAAGACCGCGTTGCCGAGACCGGGTTCGCCGTAACCGGGAGGCGCCGCGAGTCCGTGCTTCTCGAGCGTGCGGCGGTAGACGGACAGAAGTCCGACGTGATACTCGAGCGGCGCGGGCGGATTGTCCGCGCCGAGTTCGGAAAGCGGCTCCGGACACCACGTGGTGAAACGCGGAATCACGCCGCGGGCCATCATGAAATCGAGGCCTTCTTCCGCGGACGCGAGCGCGTCCTTCACGTGCGCGAATCCGTGGGGCTTCGACATCTCGACGCCTCCGACGAAGTTCGGAATGACCTTGCCGACGCCGAAGACGTCGACCGAATCGAGAATGCGCCGGATCCACGTGTCGCGCCCGACGTAGCGCTCCTTGCCGGGGCAGATGAGGCGGAACTTGTCCGCGTCCCAGACCTCGTAGTTCGGATGGTAGATGCGGATTCCGGCGGCGCGGATGCGCTTCACGGAATCGAGCGGCAACGCCTGCACCACCATCTTCCCGATCCAACGCCCCGGGAACTCGGCCTCGATCGCCTCGGCGTAACGCACGTAGAACGACGCTTCGTCGAGTCCGTCGAGCTCGGTCGTGATGCTGCCTCCCGTCAATGTGTACGCTTTCGCGGACGCTCCCGATCCGACGGCGAGCCGAAGCGCGTCGAGCACGCGTTCGACCGGCTTGACCGGGTAGTAGGGGCGGCCGAGGGCGCGCTGTTGACGGAAGTTTTCATTGATGTCGCAGAAGCGACACTCTTCGTCGCGTCCGAAGTACTGACACAGCCGGAACACCGTGAGGTAGAGGAGATATCCCCACTCGATCGTCGGCGCGACCTCGACGACGGGCGTCCCGTCGGACGTCTTCATGCCGTAGTAGGGCGGACGGGGAGCGAACCCGACTTCGGCCACGGGCGTGCCTTCGCAGACGAGCGTGACGCGGTCGTCGACCAACTCGACTTTCCACGGACTCTCCGGATCGAGCCGGACCGACACGATGACGCGCTTGAAGCCGAACGGTCCTCCCGAAAGCGAGATCTCTTCGGGGGCCCGATCCCGCTCTTCGCCTTGCATCTCCGCGAGCGGGCGTCGGTCGAAGGAGAAGATGAAGTAGGACTTCGCGGCGTAATCGCGATGCGCGGCGAGAGCCTCGGGCGTGAACCACACTCCCCGACGGAGGAGATCCTCCTTGACGACCGCCTCGAGGGGGACGTCGGGATGGAGGGCGTGGACGGACTCGACATGGGCGAGCGCGCCGGACCCGCCTCGGATGGGGGTGGTTGCCATGGTGTCCCATGTTCCCAACGACGGTGGACGCGGGGAAGCCGCTCGAACCCGAAATCCCCGCGCACGGCGCCGTATTGCTAACCTCCAACGCGCGCGTTCCTCGACGGGATCTCCGTCGTCCGAACTTCGGGAGCTCCTTCGTGTCACGACTCGCCCTCTGCTGCGGTATCGCCCTCCTGGTGTCGACCGGTTGCGGCATGAACGCCG
>CAIWVZ010000038.1 GCA_903916245.1 uncultured Planctomycetota bacterium
CGACGATCTTCACGCCGGCGATCTTGCCGAGCTCCGTGAGAATCGCGCGGCCTTGCCGCCCGACGCCGATCACCGCCACGTTGAGCGGCGCTTTCGCCGCATAAGGCAGCAATGATTCGAGGGACGGATTCAGCGCGAGCATCGCCGCGGAGGCACCGAGAAATTCACGACGCGATGGGGAACTCATGGGAAGAGATCTCCGCCCCGGAACCCGGAGCGTGGGTGACGACATGACGGACGAAAGGAGACGACGGCGCCTCCCCCGTTCGGTGAATGGACAAGAACGCAGGGGTCGAGAGACCCGGGTCGACGAGGATCGCGGTCGACCAAATTTCGGCGATCGTGCCCGTCGGGGCGACGCCGGCGACGGCCCGGGAGCCGTCCAGCGGACACCCGTTGCGCGGATCGACGACATGGGATCGACCCGCCGCATCGACTCGGCCGTCCGTGCGCGAGACCGACAAACTCGCGTCACGCAGGGCCACGGACACATCGCCCGGGACGGCGATACCGAACCCGTCGGCGCCGGAAGGTGCGCCGATCGCGACGACGCTGCTCGTGCCTCCGTGGATCAACCCGCATACGACGCCCGCTTCGCGCAAGAGCGTCGCGGCGCGATCGAGGGCCGCCCCCTTGGCGATCGCGCCGAAATCGAGACGCACACCGGACCGCGTGAACGCAACGCTGCGCGATCGCGCATCGAGAGCGACGTCACGCCACGTCACGCCCTCCGCGGACCCCGCGGTCGGATCGAACGCACCATCGGTGGCGGCTGCGCCCGAAAGCGCCGCGCCGAGTATTTCCACGAACTCCCACGAGACGGCGACGGGCGTCGTGCACGCGAGACGATTCACGCGCGAGATTTCGCTGTCGGCGCGAAAACGATTCCACGCGGCCTCGCACGCTTCGATCTCGACGACGGCCTCTTCCCCCGCCGCGCGCAACGCGACGAGATCCGAGCCCCCGAGGACGAGTTCGAAGCGGGTCGCCATCGCGGCGACGGCGAGGCGCACGTTCGGTGTCACGCCTGTGCGGCCTTTCGCGTGGCGGGGTCGAACGTCCATGCGCCGCCGCCCCAGATGGAACGGGTAGCGAGGTCGACGATCACCATGATCTTGGCACCGAGCTCGACTTGGCTCTGGTTCGGCTGGCGCGTGCGGATGCAACGCAACCAATCGAGACGCAGTTCGTCCTGCTCGTTCATGCCGGCGCACTGGATGGTCTTCTCTTCGACGTCGTCGGAGTAGACGCGCTCCGGACGCAGCACGCAGTTGTTGCCGCCGAGATAGATGTTCGCTTGGTGGCCGCGAATCATGACCTCGAGACCGGTCTCGTTGCACACCGATCCCATGACGATCATCGTGTGTCCGCCTTCGAACTCGACGGTCAACATGACCTGATCCTGGTTCTCCATCTTGAGGTCGCAATAGCGACCGCCCGACGCGGTCACCCGCACGGGCCAACCCATCTTCGCAGCCCAGACGAGCGGCGTCATCTGGTGCACGAGGAGATCGCCGATGATGCCCGTCGACCAGCGACGGTAGCGGCGCCAGCGGTGGTAGACCTCGTGATCGAAAGGCGCCGAACCGTTCGGTCCGCACCACGCGTCCCAGTCGAGCATTTCGCCGGGGACGATCTTCGGGTCGATTTCGTAGAGCCACTCGCCGTTCTTCGAATTGCGGCAGTAACTCGTCTGAAGAAGCGTGATGTGCCCGAGGACGCCCGATTCGACGAGTTTTCGCGCCTCGCGATAGCGGGGCAGCATCATGTACTGCGTTCCGACCTGCACGAGACGGTCCGACTTCGCGACCGCATCGGAGATGCGGAAGGCGTCTTCCATCTTCAGGGTCATGGGCTTTTCGACGTAGACGTCCTTGCCCGCTCCGAGGGAGTCGATGACGTTTTGGGCGTGCCAGTGTTCGGGGGTCGCGACGACCACGCCGTGCACGTCCTCCTTCTTGAGGAGCTCGCGGTAATCGCGGTAACCGCGCACCGCGATGCCTTGAGTCTTCGACGCACGGTCGACCCAACCGTCGAGGTGCGGTTTCGCGACGTCGGCGATCGCCGTCACCTGCACCTTCTCCTTGTTCTTCTTGGCGAAGCTCATGAAGGCTTCGACGTGGCCGCCGCCCATGTTGCCGACACCGACCACCGCGATGCGCAGCGGCTCGTCACCCTTGAGCGGCACCGGGGCACGCACGACGGCGGGTCCGGTCACACCGGCCGCGTCGGCGGCGCAGCCTGCCAGCGAGACGGCGGCGAGTCCGGCGGTCGTGTTGCGAAGGAAATCACGACGGGATGAGGAAGACGGAACGGCGTCGCGGGATGAAGACATGGGGGCTCCTGAATGAACCAACGCCTCGCCGGGAGAGCCTCTCCCGACGGGGCGTTGGATTCTAGGGGATATCCCCCCGTTCGGTCGACCCCCGAACTAGGACTTTCTCCCGGATGGGTAGGCGACGAGCAGCGCCGCGAGGCAGCCGAGGGCCATGTACATCGGGACGCTGAATAGTTTCGCGTGGTCCATCGCGCCGGACGCGGACGCCCACTTGCCGACGACGCCCGTGGCGAACCACGACCCGACGATGATGCCGATGCCGACGATCACGAGGTTGAAGAGGTTTTGAGCGGTTGCACGAACCGTCGACGACGTGTTCTCGTCCACCACCATGAACGCCACGAAAATGAAGCAACCGAAGCACAGCCCGTGGAGAGCCACTCCGAGCAAAACCGGGAAAAGCGACGGCGCGTAGGCGAACAACGCCATACGCCCCGCGTACGCGGCGAGACCGACCGCCAAAAGTTGCTTGCGAGAGAGGGATTTCGCCAACGCGGGGATGAAGCCGAGCACCGCGATTTCGGTCATTTGGCCGATGGTCATGAGCCCGCCGCCGCCGACTCCGAACACCTGATTCACGCCGCGCGAGAAAGCGTCCGCGGCACCGCTGCCCGCCGCGTTCTGAATCTTGGACACGAAGTCGCTCGTGAACACGAAATAGAACTGGTGGATCATGCTCACCGGGACGGCGATGAGGAACAGCGTGAGCAACGGCTGCATCTTCACTTCGGCCAACGCGGCGCCGATCGGCGACGCGTCCTGCTTGCGGCCCGCGGGCGGCGTGTGCGGAAGCGTGAGGCAGAAGAAACCCATGACGACGCCGAGGACCGCGGAAATCGTGAAGGCCACGCCGCGACCGGCGTTCTGCGCCTTGGCGACGGCATCGGCATCGACTCCCTCCGGCGTATGCCAGCGCAGCAAAATCTGTCCGACCATGATGCCCGCGGCGATCCAGCCGATGGTGCCCCACAGACGCACCGGTCCGAAATCGCGATCACGATCCGGAAGGTGGGCGAAGGCCAACGAGTTGGTCAGCGCAAGCGTCGGGGCGTACACCAACCCGTAGATCGCGCTCAACGTCAACACGCCGGTGAAATCCGTCGTGGAGCCGAGTTTCCAGACGAGAATCGCGCCGACGAAGTGGCTGAAGGCGAGCAGTTTTTCCGTCGCGATGCTGCGATCCGCCAATTGTCCGGCGAGCACCGGTCCGAAGATCGCGCCGACCGCGCCCGCGGCGAGGCACCACCCCGTTTGATCGAGGGTGAAGCCGCGATGGCCGAGCAGGAACGGATACAGAATCGGAAGCCACGACCCCCAGATCGCATACTGGAGGAACATCATCAGAGAAAGCCGCGGCTTGATGGAAGCGGCGCTCCCCGGGTTCGCATCGGTCATGGTTCGCCTTTCAGCGCTTGCCTTCGGCGAACGCGGCGTCGAACGCGCGCCCCGAAGTCGGGAAATCGAGGCGTCGCACGAAGGCGCATGCCTCCGCCGCACCGGCCTCGCGGTCCATCATCGGGTCCTCCCATTCGACGCTGAGAGGTCCTTTGTAATGCGCGTGATTCAAAGCGCGCAGGATCGCTTCGAAATCGAGGCGTCCGCGACCCGGCGATCGGAAATCCCACTGACGGCCGCGCGCTCCGAATTCGGTGTGACCGCCGAAGACGCCCGCTTCGGTAGGAACGTCGGACCACCACGAATCCTTCACGTGGACGTGGCGAATCCGAGCGCCGAACTCCCGGATGATGCCGAGGTAGTCGACGCCCTGATAGGCGAAGTGCGACGGATCGAAGTTGAACCCGAAGCGCGGGTGATGGCCGACCGCCTCGAGCGTGCGACGGGTCGATGCGATATCGAACGCGATTTCCGTCGGATGGATTTCGAGCGCCCATTCGATGTTCTCGCGGTCGAACACCGTGAGAATGTCCTTCCACGTTTCGCCGACTTCGCGGAATCCGGCGTCGATCTGCCCCGGCACGCAGGGCGGGAACGCATAGAGCAGATGCCAAATCGGACTGCCCGTGAAACCGTTCACGGCGACGTAGCCCATTTTCGCATGCCGCTCCTTCACTTCGGGCGGCGCGGCGTCGAAGAACTTGCGCGCCGCGCGCGCGGTGTCCTTCATCTCTTCGATCGCACGACGCCGCACTCCGGCGGGGTCGCCGTCTCCCCACACGTGGGCGGGCAAGATCGACTTGTGCCGCACATCGATCACGTCGCAGGTCGCCTGCCCCGTGAGGTGGTTCGAAATCGCCCAGCAGAAAAGACCGTGCTTGCGAAGCAACGCCCAGTGCCGCTTCGCCCAACCGTCGTCGGCGAGGCACGCGCGCACGTCGAAATGATCGCCCCAACAGGCGAGTTCCACGCCGTCGTAACCGAAGGCCTTCACCTTCGCGAGGAGCGCATCGAGAGGGAGATCGGCCCATTGGCCGGTGAACATCGTGACGGGGCGCATAGTGGACTCCGGTCGAACCGTGATCAGGGAACGTCGTTCATCGCGACGGCGCAGCGATGCTTCGCCGACAATAGCGCGGCCTCGAGGACGCGACAGGTTTCGTAGGCATCCGCGAAATCGGGAAGCGGAAGTTCGGGCTTCTTCCCTCCGAGAACGCGGAGGATGTCGGCCGCCATGTTGGTGAATCCGTGCTCGTAGCCGATGATGTGGCCGTCCGGCCACCACGCGGCCGCATACGGATGATTTCCCGCGGAAGTCGCGAGGATTTTCGTCCATCCGCGGAGACGCGGGGGCGCTTCGGCGTCGCACCATTCGAGGACGTTCATGTCTTCGAGCGACCACCGCAACGAACCGCGCTCACCGTTGATTTCGACGGTGTTGTCGTTGAGATGACCTTCGGCCAACCGCGTGGCTTCGAAGGACGCCACGGCGCCGCCTTCGAACGTGGCCAAGAACAGCGCGGCGTCGTCGACGTCGCAGCGTTCACGGCGCTTCGTTCCGGGCACGACACGCGAGGTGACGTAGGTCGGTGCAACCGCCCCGTGGACGTCGACGATGGCTTCGCCCATCAAAAACCGCGTCAGGTCGACGAGGTGCGCGTTCAAGTCTCCGTGGGCGCCCGAGCCCGCCGTCGCCGACGAGTATCGCCACGACATGGGCGTCGATTTCGCCCCCCACGACTGCAGATAGCGGGCCCGCACGTGGAAGATTTTCCCGAGGCGCCCTTCGCGCATCAGATTCCACGCGAGACCGATCGCGGGGGCGCGCCGATAGTTGTGCCACACGAAGGTTTTCACCTTTTTTCCGGCGGCCGCCGCGGCGTCACGCAACACGCGGGCTTCGGCCAACGTGCGGGCGAGCGGCTTCTCGCAGGCGACGTGCTTGCCCGCTTTCAGCATGCGGAGGGCCTGCTCGGCATGCAGATGATTCGGCGTACCGATGTCGACGAGATCCACGTCGGAATCGTCGGCGAGCGATTCCCACTTCGGCGTGGACTTCGCCCAACCGAACCGTTCGGCGAATGCCGCTAGCTCTTTCCGGTCCCGCGCGCTGACGACCGCAAGACGGGCGCCGACCGGGAGGTCGAAGAACTTCGCGGCCTGGGACCACGCGTTCGAATGCGCGCGGCCCATGAACTTCTGCCCGATGAGGCCGATCCCGATCGACTTGGATGCCATGATGGGCGCGGATTCTACAGGCGAACGACGCTTCCGGTGCGGAGACTTTCACGTTCGGCGTCGAGGAGGCGAGCGGTCCGAAGGGCGTCGGCCATATCGGGCCCGACGTTGAACGCCCCTCGCGAGATCGCGGAGATCGCGTGCCGAATCTCGCCGTCGTAGCCTTTTTCGGGAGGAAGCGGGACGGCTTCGGCTTTTCCGTCGCGGCACAGAAGCAACTCCGGGCTCCGCCCGAACTCGAAATCGGCGGTCGCTCCCTCCATCACCACGACGAACCGCATCCGGAACGCGAATCCGGGTGTGTGATTCCAGCCGCCCTCGGCCACGACATGAGACGGTCCGGAGGCGCCGAAGCGGTACAGGGTCGTGACGTGGTCCACGTCGCCCGTGGATACGACCGATTCGGGCTCGCCGAGCAACGCCCGGACGAAATCCGCGTCGTGGATGTGGAGGTCGATCAACGCGCCGCCCGAGCGACTCGGATCGGCGTAGAAATCGCGCGACCACGCCGGCGGGGACGCCAGTCGCGAAAACACCGCGCTCTTCACGCGGCCATAGGTTCCATGGGCAACCACTTGGAGGAGCCACGACCACGCGGGCCAAAAGCGCATGCACATCGCGGGCATGCAGAGGCGTCCGGAGGCCGACGCCGCGGCGACCAACGGTGCGATCGCATCGGCCGAGAGTGCGACCGGTTTCTCGAGAAGAACGTGCTTTCCCTTGCGCAACGCGGCCAGCGCGAGATCGACGTGGGTGTCGGTCCGTGTGCAGATGCTGACGAGATCGACGTCGTCGCGCGCGAACAGAGCTTCGGGATCGGTCGTGCCGAATACCGTCGACGGGTCGAACAGGCGGTCGGCACCGCCGACGTCGATGTTGCCGACGGCGCCGGTCTTTCCCGCAAGACGTTCGGGGTTGCGATCGCAGACGGCGGTCAATCGGCAGGAATATCCGGCACCCGCCGCACCCGCATACGCGAGAACGTGCGTCCGCCCCATCGCTCCGAGGCCGACGACACCGACACGAACGGTCATACGATTCCCCTTCGCAAGCTTGCCACCTTGGCACGCGCCGTCACGACGTCCGCCACTCGCGACGTTCCCGCCTCGCGTTCGATGACGCAGTCGACCGGATGATCGTCGAGCAGCGCGAAGAACGCATTCCAGTCGACCACGCCCTCCCCGACCGGAACCTCGACACCCCACGTGCCTTCGACCTCGGTGGGTACGGCGTCTTTCACGTGCACCTGAAGAACGTGCGGCTTGAGGAGGCGCAACGCCGGAATCGGATTCCCCATTCCGTACAGGACGAGATTCGCAGGGTCGAAGTTGACCCCGATCCCCGTCCCGTCGAGGCGCGCGAGCAGGGCCGCGAGGTCGTGCGCGTGCTCCTGTCCCGTCTCGAGAGCGAGGCGCACCCCCGATGCGGCGAATATCCCCGCGAGTTCCCGCAAGCGGCCGGGCACCGGCGAGGCGTCGAGCGCGGAGTCCCCTTCGGGAATGAAGCCCGCGTGGAACGTCACGAGTCGCAAGCCGAGCGCGGCGGCGATCGTCGCCGCATCCGCCGCGGCACGGCGATTCGCCTCCCACGTCGCATCCGGCACGATGCCGCCGGTCTCACGGATGCTGGCCAAGGTCGAATAGTCCTCGCCCTCCGGCGCCCACATTCCCGACACCACGGTGGCGCCGACGCCCTCGAGAGCGCGGACGGTCGATCCCATTCCCCACGCGCCGGTGCGAATCGGATCGAGAGCGAGTTGGACGTGCTTCACGCCGCATGCGTCGACGCGCTCCGCCAACGTCTCGGGGTTCTCCGCCTGCAGCGACCACGAGCACACGCCGAGTCTCGACATCACAGCGTCCTCACGAAGATGTTGCGGAAGCGTAGCGTCTCCGACCGACCCGCATGGCCGGGAGAATGCCGCTGCAAGCCGATGAAGCCGCGTCGCGCGCGTTCGGCGAACGGCTTCGATCCGGAGCTTTCGACGGGCACGGCGTGCGTGTCGACGGCGTCGTGGATCTTGACGCCGTTCAACTCGACGTCGAGTCGATGTCCTTTGTAGACGACACGGTAGGTGTTCCACATACCCACGGGGGCGACCGCGCGACGATCCGACGGAGGCAGCGAGCCGTAGAGGCTTCCCGTGAACTGCCACGGCTTCAGCGTCGAACCGGTCTCTTTTTCCCAGTTGAAGTCGTCGAGAATTTGAAGTTCGCAGCCTGAGAAAGCGGGGTTGCCGCCTTTCGGATCGGCGCGCAGAAAAAGACCGCTGTTCGCCATCCGACCGATACGGAAGTCGACGACGCATTCGAAGTCGCCGAATTCTTCGACCGTGCGAAGTTCTCCGTCGCCGTGGCCTTCCACGACGATCGCACCGTCCTTCACGACCACGGCGTCGCCGCCGCCTCCGGTCACCGTCCAACCTTCGAGCGAACGCCCGTCGAACAACGGTCGCCATCCGCGCGCGCGTCCGTCGGCAGTCGGAACGAGGAGCCCGCCGTCGTCCATCGTGAAGTCTTTCGTGTCGAAGACGGGAAGTTCGAGCAGGCGAAGATTCCGGAACCGGGCCCGCTTGCCGGGCGGGTCGTTGCGATTGCCGTGGACTTGGATGCCGATCAACCCGGTCGGCGCGAAACCGACGGCGTCGGCGGGCATCGTCCACGTGGACAACGGCGCACCGTTCAACCACGACTCGAGACGCATCGGCCACCCCGCACAGCGCACCTCGACGCGATTCCAATCCCCGACTTTCCAACCCGCCTTGCCGTCGGGATGGTGCTTCAGCCATCCGTCGGAGTAGATCCCGCCGATCTCACCGCCGTCGACGGCGTCGAGCGTGACTTGGGCTCCCTTCGCCTTCGGTGTCATATGGACGAAGACTCCCGAATCGAACGGATCATCGAGGGCGACGTCGAGGGACAGGACGAAACTCGCGTGGGACGTCGTCGTGTACAGAAGCCCCCCCGCATGGTTCGGGCCTTCACGGCCGACGATGACGCCGTCCTCGACCGTCCACACGGCACCACCGTCGTAACGACCGCCCTTCGTGGTCCACCCGTCGAGCGACGTGCCGTCGAACAACGGGCGCCATGTCGATGCGTCGAAGCGGGACGCGGGACGCGTGGTTTGCGCGTGCAGCGACAGAGCGAGACACAGGACGATCCACACGGGGGCCATCGGCAAACTCCTCGAGGCGGGGATTCTATCCATCCGGACGCCCCACGGACCTAAGATGCGGGAGGAGCTCCGCATGCTGCGCCCTCTCGTCGTTCCGCTTCTCCTTTGCCTCGCCGCGGTCGCCCAAGAGCGCCCGAAGGTTCTGTTCCTTTCCCACAGCGCCGGGTTCGTCCACCCGGTCGTCAAGCGCCCGACGTCGGAGACGCTCGCCCTCGCGGAGGAACGACTCCGCGATCTCGGCAAGGGCAAGTACGCCGTCACGCCGTCGCAGGACGCCGCGTCGTTGACGCCGGACATGCTCGCCGACTACGGAGCCGTCGTTTTCATGACGACGGGGGAAGTCCCTTTGCCGCAAGCCACGCGCGACGCCCTGTTTCGACGACTCCGAGCCGGAGGCGGGCTCGTCGGCATCCACTGCGCGACGGACACCTACTACAAGGTTTCGACGTGGGCCGACATGATCGGTGGCGTTTTCGCGGGACATCCGTGGACGCAGCGCGTGCGGCTGCGCGTCGAGCAACCCGCCCATTCCATCGCCGCACCGTTCGCGAAAGACCCGGAGATCGACGAAGAGATCTATCAGTTCAAGAACTTCCGGAGGGCACCCCTCGACGTCGTCCTCTCACTCGATCTCGCATCGGTCGACGCGTCCAAAGGGCAAAGAACCGACGGCGACTACGCGCTCGCGTGGACGCGCGCGTGGGGAGCGGGACGCGTGTTCTACACGGCTCTCGGCCACGGCCCGTCCGCATGGAACGATCCGCGCTTTCTCGCACATCTCGAAAACGGGATCGATTGGGCACTCGACCCGCGCGCAAAACCTCCTCGCGGCTTGCCGAGCGGCGCGGTGGCGGCCGTCCCCGGGAACGGCCCGCGTCGCACGTGGGAGTTGCGGTCCCTCCATTTCGACGCCGAGATTCATCTCGACTACGTGAAGCCCCCACCGAAAGCCGACGGAAAACCCCGTCGCTACGGACGTCTGCGCCTCGGGCCGAAGACCACCATCCTCCTCGCGGATGACGAAGACGGGCCGACGGGAAGCGGCTCGCATGCGGCGATCGACGGTGTCCGCGCTCCCGACGAAGCGGTGTCGATTCGCGGTCGAGCATCGGAGACCATCGACATCGCGTGGAACGCGCGGCGTGTCCGCGCGACGGGGATCGTCAAATCCCCCGCACGCATCTCGGTGTGGCACAACGGGATTCCCGTCCATCGCAACGTCGAAGTCGACGACGCTTCGACGACGCCGACTCTCGAACTCGACGATGACGTCCCCGCACCGCGAGCTTTTTGGGGAATCGGCCGCGCGTCGTCTCAGTGATCGCGGAGCGCGGCGGGGAGACGTAGGCCGGGAGACTCCTCCGACCACGCGACGACGCAGAAACGCCAACCCTCGGCGGTTTTGATCAAGGTGAACGCGTTGACGCCCCGGGCGAACGGCTCGCCGTTTCGCGTACGTGACGACGCATACGACGACCACACGCTCGCGACGCCACCGAATACCTCGACGCGGGTGACCATCGGTCGCTCGTAGAACGACTCTTCCGCCGCGTTGCGCGACGCCCCCTCGACGAACGCATCGACCGAGAACGTCCGACTGCGCGGCTTGCCGTCGCGCCCCACGCCCGAGATGCAGAAGTAGCCTTCGGGAACGAAGAGTTCCTTCAGGCGCTCCCAAGGACGTGCGACGCCCTTCTCTCCGGAAACCACCGCGTAGAGCGTATCGACCGCCGCGCGGACGGCGACGTCGTCGGGCTCGGGAGCGCTCGCGACGTCGCCGCGCGTCCCGGCGCAGGACGACGCGAATACGCACACGGCGAAGATCGCGACGCGGATCACTTCACGGCTCCGGAGTCGCGTAGGATGGTGACTTTCGTCGGTATCGACGTACAGACGACTCGGAAACCGACCATCGGGGCGTCGGACAACCACCACGTGCTCTTCGGGATGTTGGGGTCGGTCGACTGCCATGATTTCAAGTACGGACGACGCTTGTCGACGGCGGTGTTCTTCGGATGGTCGGTGTAGTTGCCGCCCTTGGTGACGCCCTTCGTGTCGGGCGTGTCACACCACTCCTGCACGTTGCCGTGAAGGTCGAAAAGGCCCCATGCATTCGGTCGTTTCGTCGTACCGACGGGTTGCGGTACGCCCGCGGAGTTCAATCCCGTCCACGCGTAATCGCCGATCGACTCCATCGGGACGCAGAGCGAACCCTGTGCCCCCGCGAGAGCGAGCGTCTCGAATTCGCCCTCCGACGGGAGCCGGAAGGTGCCGCCCGTGCGCAGCGACAACCAAGCGGCGAACGCGCTCGCTCCGCGGTGGCTGACGGAGATGACCGGATACCCCGCGTGGCCGAGCCCACGATCCGGCGGGACGTAGGGCTTGCTCGGTCGGGTGACGCCGTCCAAGTCCTTCTCGCCTTCACCCACGTCGAGGAGGTAGACGAACGGGTCGTACGCGTCCCACGGGATTTCCGTGGACGCACACCAAAACTCCTTGCCGCCGAACGACGCCGCGGGCACGGCCACCATCTTCAGTTCCCACGTGGATCCGGGCACGACGAAGCGAAAGTCCTTCGCGACCGGCCGCGACGACGGCGCGCTTTCCGCGGTCGGACGGGACGTCTGTGCGACGACGCCCGCGGCGACGGCGAGTACGATCGGGAGCGTGATCAGAATCCTCATGGTCGTGGCGATGCTCGCGTGCGGATGCGCCACCGTGGAAACCCCGGTGGCCCCCGCGGGGCCTTTCCGGGGATCCTACCTCCGGGGAGCGATGGGAACCGTCGCCCGCATCGTGGTGTGGGCTCCGGACGAGGCCTCCGCCGTCGAAGCCGCGCGCAAGGGATTCGCCCTGATCGACACCATCGAAGCGTCCCTCACGGATTGGAAGCCGACATCCGAAACCGCCGCCGCGAGTCGTGCCGCGGGGGGGCCGCCCCTTCCGGTGGGCGCCCTGTTTCTCGATGCGGTCGCCGTCGCGAAAGCCGCGGCCCGTGCGACGGACGGTGCCTTCGACCCCACGATCGCTCCCGTGGTGGCGTTGTGGCGCACGGCACGCAAGACGGGAACGCTTCCCGCGCCGGAGGCGCGCGACGCCGCCGTCGCCCTGCGCGGATGGCGCGAAATCGCCCTCGATCGCGTCCGCGGCACAGTTCGCCTTCCCCGCCCCGGAATGGCGCTCGATTTCGGCGGCATCGGCAAGGGCTACGCCGCCGACCGCGTCGTGGCGCTCCTTCGGGCGTCGGGGTTCCCCGCGTGTCTCTGCGAAATCGGCGGCGACTTTGCCATGGGTGAACCACCGCCGGACGCCGCGGGTTGGCGCATCGGGACGCACTCGACGCCGCCCTTGGTGGTCGCGAATCGCGGGGTGGCGACCAGCGGCGACACGGAACAACACGTCGACATCGACGGCGTTCGTTGGTCGCACATCGTGGACCCCGACACGGGTCTCGGCGTCACCGAACGCCGATTGGTTACGGTCGTCGCCGACGATGGAGCCACGGCCGACGCGTGGGCGACCGCGCTCTCCGTCTTGGGGCCCGAACGCGGATTCGCCCGTCTTCCGAAAAACGTCGAGGCCCGGATCGTCGTGCGTCCGGGCCTCGGAACCGCGTCCGAAAACGTCTACGAAACGCCGGGCTACCGGAAGCTGTCCGCCTCGCGATAAGCCTTCACGACCGCCGCTTCGCCTTCGACGCCGTCCATCGAATTGCCGTGCTCCATGCCGATGATGCCTTTGAAGCCCTTCGCATGGATGTGCTTGAACACGTTCCGGTAGTTGATCTCGCCCGTCCCCGGCTCGTTGCGGCCCGGATTGTCGCCGGTTTGGAAGTAGGCGATCTCGTCCCAAGCCTTGTCGATGTTCGGGATCAGGTTCCCCTCGGTGATCTGCTGGTGATAGATGTCGAAGAGGATCTTGCAGGACGGCGACTTCACCGCACGACAGATGAGATAAGCCTGCGGGATCTTGGTGAGGAAAAGCCCGGGGTGGTCGCGGAAGGGATTCAACGGTTCGAGCACCATCACGAGACCGGCCTTCTCGCAGATCTCGGCGGCGTATCGCAGGTTCTCGATGACGTTCGCCGTCTGATAGTCCCACTCGAGGCGTTGGTCGTAACGCCCCGGAACGACGGTCGTCCACGTGGCGCCGACGCGCTTCGCCACTTCGACGGACTGCGTCATCTCCTTCTTGATGAACTCGCGGAAACCCTTGTCGGACGAAGCGAAATTCACCTTGCTGAAATCGGCCATGCTGACGAACACGCCCATGCGCATGCCGTGCCGATCGAGGCCCTTGCGGATGCGCTCCTGCTCTTCGACGGAACGTCCGCGCATCCCGTTGTCTTCGATGGCGCGGAACCCGTTGTCCGCCATGAAGGCGAGTTCGCCGTCGATGTCGCCCTTGCCGCTCGCTCCGAACATCCCGAAGTGAGGGGCGTAGTCGAGATTGAACGGTGCCGACGACGACGCGGCGGCGCCGGCGATCGTGGGTGACACCGCGGATGCGGCGACGGCGGCCGACGCGGACAAAAGGAATGAACGACGATCGAGTGTCATGAGCGGCTCCTTCAGGCGAGGCGGGTACGGCCGGGGACGGCGACGGGAGGAACGTCGATTTTTCCGGACGCGAGATCTTTGGGGAACGTGTCGAGCATCGACTTGTTCAACGCGAAGTCGTACGAGACTTCCTGTCCCGTGTACGCGGCCATGCGTGCCATGATCGCCACGAGATTGGATTCGGCGATGCGCGTCGCTTCGTTCAGCGGCTTGCCGTCGCGGATCGACGCGATGAGGTCGATGTGCTCCTGCACGTAGGGGTCGGTGTAGTCGCCGCCTTCGTAGGTCCAAACGGCGGTCTTGGACGCGCCCCATGCGTTGAGGCGATTCGGCGTCCATCCGTGCCCCTTCGTTCCCGCGACGTACTCGCCGACGCGTCCGGCGGAGCCGTCGATTTGACGCGAGTACGACGCGGCATGTCGGCCGTCGGCCCATTCGAAGTCCACGGCGAAGTGGTCGAAGATGTGGCCGTACGCCGCGTCGGTGCGGACTTGGCGCCCCCCCAAAGAGGTGCACTTCGTGGGCGGTCCGCCCATGGCCCAGCACATCACGTCGAGATTGTGGACATGCTGTTCGACGATGTGATCACCCGAAAGCCATGTGAAGTAGAGCCAGTTGCGGGCCTGCCATTCGAGATCGGTCATCGTCGGGGTGCGATCCTTCTTCCAAAGGGCTCCCTGATTCCAGTAGACCGAGCACGTGACGACGTCTCCGATCACCCCGTCGGCGATCGCCTTCATCATCTCGACGTAGGGCTTTTGGTGGCGACGCTGCGTTCCGGTGACGAATCCCTTCTTCTTCGCATCGAGAATGCGGGACGCTTCGAGCACTTTGCGGATACCGACGGGATCGACCGCGACGGGCTTCTCCGCGAAGATGTGCTTGCCGGCGTTCGCGGCGGCGAGAATCTGATCGGGGCGGAAACCGGGCGGCGACGCGAGAATCACGAGATCGCAGTCCGTCGCGAGGACCTGTCGGTAGGACTCGTAACCCGTGAAGCAGCGCTCCGGCGGGAGATCCACGCGCCCGCCGTACTTGTCCTTCTCCTCGACGGCGATGCGGTTCAGATAGTCGCGGCAGCCGTCGACACGATCCTGGAAGGCATCGGCGAGGGCGACGATCTTCACCGAGGGATGCGCGTCGAGGCAGTTTTGTGCGGCGCCCGTTCCGCGGCCGCCGCATCCGATGACGCCGACCTTCAGGACATCGCGTCCCTCGGCGAAGGCACCGAGCGGCACGGCGTGCGAGGCGGCGATGGCCGCGGCCCCGGCGGCGGACGAAGCGAGAAAACGGCGGCGAGAAGAATCGGGTCGGGTCATGATGCGTACTCCTCGAAGGGTGATCGCATCATGGAGCGGCGGTCACGATCCGTGTACCCCGCCTGCCCCTCCGCTTTCCGCGAGCGGAAAGCGGAGGCACGGGACGTTCACCGATGCGGAGGGCTAATCGTCGAGCGAGACGCCCGTTCGATCCTTGAGCAGGAACCAACCGGCGACGAGCGAGACGGCCGTCACGATCATCGGGTACCAAAGTCCCGCATACATGTTTCCGGTGTTCGCGACCATCGCCGTGCCGATGTAGGGCACCAATCCGCCGAATAGTCCATTGCCCAAGTGATAGGGCAACGACATCGACGTGTAACGGATCCGCGTCGGAAACATCTCGACGAGGAACGCCGCCATCGGACCGTAGACCAGTCCGACGATCGCCACCTGAGCGGCGACGAGAAGCATGAGGCCCGTCATATCCGGGTCGCCCGGGACGACGGCGGCCGCCGCCATCGCTCGATAGATCGGGAACCATGCGGCGAGCGCCGCGACGAATCCCGCGAGGATCACCGGCTTGCGACCGATCCGGTCGGAGAGGGCTCCGGCGGCGACGATCGCGGGGGTGCCGAGGATGAGCCCTCCGGCGACGGCGATGTTCGCGTTGATGAAGTCGATCTTCAGCACCGTCTGAAGGAAATACAGCGCGTAGAACTGGCCCGTGTACCACACGACCGCTTGCCCGGCGGTGGCACCGACGAGTGCGATCGCCACCGTTTTCAGATTCTCCGGACGCGTCAGAGTTTCCTTCAGCGGATTCGTCGACAGCCGTCCCGACGCCTTCATCTTGAGGAACGCGGGTGATTCGGAAATCCGGCGTCGGATGAACCACGAAAACAACACGAGTACGACGGAAAGCAGGAACGGGATGCGCCATCCCCAGCGCTCGAACTCCGCCTGACCGAGTTCGGTGCGGCACCAAAGGATCACACCGAGCGACAGGAGAAAGCCGAGCGTGGCGGTCGTTTGGATGAACGACGTCCAAAAGCCGCGTCGATCGGCGGGTGCGTGTTCGGCCACGTACGTCGCCGCACCCCCGTATTCACCGCCCATCGCGAGCCCCTGCAGAAGACGCAGGATGACGAGCAGCGTCGGCGCGAGCACGCCCGCCTGCTCCCATGTGGGCAGGAGACCGATACCCGTCGTCGCGAATCCCATGACGAGCAGCGTGACCAAAAACGCGTGCTTGCGCCCGACCATGTCGCCGACGCGGCCGAAGACGAGCGCACCGAACGGACGCACCACGAATCCCGTTGCGAAGGTCGCCAACGTCGACAAAAGTGCGGCCGTCGGATTGTCCTTCGGAAAGAAGGCGCCGCTCATCACGGTCGCCAACGACCCGAAGATGTAGAAGTCGTACCACTCGATCAGCGTCCCCGCGGACGACGCCGCGAGGACGGTACGGATGCCGCCGTCGGTCCGTGTTTCGCTCATCGCTTCACGGGGACGATTTCGACGTCCTTGAAGTGGATTTCGACGCCTTCGGACTGCAGGCAGATCTTTCCGGCTCCGAGGTCGGCCTTCGTCCCCCGGTTGACGACCTTGCCGTTCACGCGCAGTTCGACGTCGCCGCCGTCGACTTCGATCTCGTAGCGATTCCATTCGCCGACGGGGTTTTCCGCGGCGACGAGTTTCGCGGTACGCACGCCCTTCGTGCGTGCGGGATCGGTGTCGATCGAGAACCCTCCGATGCGGAAGAAGTCGCCGGCGTTGCGCGACATGAGTTGCGCTTCGAGGCACCGCGGCCACACCTTGTCGGGGCCCGTCATGCGGAAGAGCACTCCGGAGTTGCCTTCGGCCTTCGTCACCGGCGAAAAGCGCCACGAAAGCGAAAGGATGAAGTGTTCGAAGTCGGCCTCGGTCTTCACGTAACCCGACGGAGATCCCTTGCAGACGAGCACGCCGTCTTCGACGGACCACGTTCCGGCGGGATCGGCGGCGGGTTCGAGATGCGCCTTCCAACCCGAGAGATCCTTGCCGTTGAACAGTCGACGCGACGCGCCGCCTTCGAACGTCCTGATGCGGATGTTGCGGTACCACACGTCGTCGCCGTGGTCCTGCAGAACGATGCGTCCACGAGTCGTCGTACCGAAACGAGGCATGTCCTTGAATTTGCTCGCCTTGACTTTCGCCTTCCATTCTTCCGACGCCGTATCGAACGCGACGACGCGGACGCCGTTCAACCAGTGCTCGACGCGCGTGCCGATCGCGACGATGCGGCCTTCGTTGAACTCGCCGACGGGTCGCAGCACCTTGCCGACGCCTTCATAGAGCGCGTAGCAGCCCGCCGCCGACGTCTTCGGATCCTTGCCGTCGGCGTGCTTCGCATCGTCGAGAATCTGGTATTCGGGAGCCGTCATCCACGGAGCGTTTTCCGACTCGCTCGAGCGATACATCACGCCCGAGTTGGCGCCTTCGGCGACCTTCCATTCGAAGCGGAAGTCGAAGTCGCCGTACTCGTCGGCGGTCGCGATGTCACCGCCCCCACCCCCCGCGAGATGGCGCAGAGTCCCATTCTCGACGGCCCATCCCTTCGACGGAAACTCCTTGCCGCGGAACGAGCGCCACCCGTCGGACGAAACTCCGTCGAAGAGAACCTTCCAAGGCGAAGCGGTGCGGTCTCCTTCCTGAGCGAACGACGAGGCGACGAGGACGCAAACGACTGCGACGACACGAGTCAGGTTCATGACCGAAATCTCCGGGTGCGAAGCGTACACGATCGGGACGTGACGACGACGTGCGGCTGCCCCGCGTTTCGCGAGGGAGCGTCGCGGGCGCTTCATTCGCGGGGCACCCCGGACATTCCACCGATCGCGGTTCCAATGATCGACGTGGGGGCCTAGACTTTCCCCATGCGATCCCTCTCTCGACACCTCGCGGGCCTGCTCGTCGCCACGGCCTCGCTGTCCGCCCAGTTCCCCGCTACGTCCGCGACGAACGCGCCCATCGCGAACGCGTCGGGCGACCAAGCCGTGCCGAAACTGGCGGTCACCGCCGACGGCGGCTCGTGGATCGCTTGGTTCGACGGGAGCGTCGGCGGGTATGCGGTCCGCATCCAACGGCTCGATCGCAACGGCTACGAGCAGTTCCCCCACAACGGGCTCCTCGTGAGTTCGAACCCGCAGTCCACGTCGTTGGTGGACTGGGATCTCATCACGGACTCGTCGGGGAACGCGGTTCTCACGTTCACCGACACGCGTGCGGGAGGCGATCTCGACGTCTACGCCTACCGCATCTCGCCTTCGGGACAGTTCCTTTGGGGAGCCAACGGCATCGCCCTGTCGAACGACGCGCATTACGAAGCGAATCCCGTCGTCGCTGAAATGACGGACGGGTCGTTCGTGTTCGCGTGGATGCGTTCGGTCACGGGCGCGGTGGCGCGCCTCGGTGTTCAGCGCCTCGATCCGTCGGGACTGCCGCAACTCGGGGCGAACGGCATGGAAATCTTCGGCGGAACCACCGACGACCCGGGTTTCGTGGGCATCGTTCCGTCGGTCAACGGGCACTTCATCCTCGCGTGGATTCGCGACATCACGCCGTTCTCCGCCCCGCGACATCTTTGGGCGCAACGCTACGACTCCGCGGGGACCCCGCAGTGGGGTACGGCCCCCGTGCAGGTCTTCAATTCCTCGGCCCTCCCCATCGCCTACAAGCCCGACATGATTCCGGACGGGTCGGGCGGCGCGTGGCTCGCGTGGCACGTCAGCGTCGGATCGTTCTATCAGTCCCGCGTACAGAGACTCGATGTCGCGGGCGCCGAAGTGTTCGCGCACAACGGCGTCGAAATCTCTCTCGAACCGAACCGCTCCGATTTTAATCCGTCGATCGTTCCGCTCGCGGGGACGGGCGATGTGATCGTCTTCTACAACAAGCGCGACGCGGGTCAGGCGCAGTGGGGCATCGGCGGTCAACGCGTGACCGCGACCGGTTCGCTGGCTTGGGGCACGAACGGGATCGAATACGTCCCCTTCGACTCGACGGTGGAAGAAGTGCCGCGCGCGGTGGCGACGTCGAACGGCGCCATGTGTTTCGTGGAGCAGGGCGTTCCGGGGCAAAACGCGGGAGTCAACGGTCTCGTGGGTTTCCGCGTCGACGGCGCGGGCACTCCGCTGTGGACGCCGACGGTATTGACCGTCGCCGCGACCCCGAGCGGGAAAGACAAGTTGCGCGTCGCCCCGGTTCCGGGCGACGGCGCCGTCCTCGTTTGGAACGATTCACGTACGGACATCAACGACGTCTACGCTCAAAGCGTCCGAGGCGACGGTGGTCTCGGTCCGCTTCCGGCGTCGTTCACCGCCTACGGATGCGGCCTCAATCCGTCGAATTCGTTGACCCTCGTCGGCGGCGCACCGTCCATCGGCGGCGGATTCAGCCTCGCCGTCGTCGATCCGACCGCGTCGTTCGCGCCGGGAGCCTCGACGTTCCTCGCTCTCGCCGCATTGCCGCCGGTCGGTTTCCCGTGCGGGATCCCCCTCGGAAACACCGGCATGGCACCCGGAACCACGGGAGAACTTCTCGTCGATCTCGGCACGTTGCTCGTTCCGCTGATCGGAGGAAGTCCCTACGGGACAACGCCTTCGACATTCGGATTGACGGTCCCCGCCCTCCCGTGGCTCGTCGGCATCGACGTGTTCTCGCAGGCCGCGGTGATCGACGCGGCGGGCCGCGTCGGTCTGACGCAAGGCGGCGTGATCCACATCGGCCCCTGAGGAACGCGGTCGACTTCCCACACGACGGCGGTGGATGAAGCTTCGGCGGATATCATGACGGTCCATCGGAGTCCCACCATGTCGACGCGCTTCCTCGCCGCCGCCCTGCTCGCCGCGGGCGCCATCGCCGCTCAAACGCCCTACGTCTTCCACCCGGACGACAACACGACGGCGTACACGGCCCCCATCAACAACTTCCCGTGGTACACGACCACCACGGGATACCGCGCTCAGACGATCTTCCCCGCTTCGGCACTGTTGAACGTCGCGGGCGACATCACGTCGATCGCTCCGTTCCTCGGCGTCTCCACCCCGGCCGGGACGGCGACGGTTACGTACACGGTGATTCAAGTCACGATCGGTCGTGCGGCGTCCCCCACGCTGACCACGACCTTCGCGAACAACATCGTTCCCGGGACGGGCGTGCAGGTGTTGAATCTCACGAACCTCACCGTCAACTCGCCGGTCAACGGGTGGTACGACATTCCGCTTCAGATCCCCTTCACCTACACGGGCGGGGATCTCGTGCTCGACGTCACCACGCAGGTTCCTTCCGCGGTCTACTTCTCATCGTCCGTCGGCGGTTCGACCGCCCCCGTCCCCCGTCTGACGGCGTCGGGTCTCGCGCCGGTGACGGGCAGCGTCTCGACGTCCGGAGGAACGAAGTACCGCCTCGGCTACAACCCGATCAACCGACTGATCGCGTCGACCATGGGCAACGGCGCGGGCGATCTCACGCTCGCCGTGCAGAATCTCGTCCCCAATGCGACGGAGGGCTTCCTCCTCATCTCGACCGACGCGACCCATCCGCTCGGGACCGGCCCGATGTTGGGGCTGTGGCCGGACGCCCTCACTTGGCAGATCGTGATGGAACCGTTGGCGCTCGGCAGCCCGTTCCATTTCCCCTGCAACACCGGGTTCGGGCTTTTCCCCGACCAGCCCCTCTCCGTCCCTGCGGGATCGCTTTCGTTCCTCGCGGGGCAGTCGTGGGACTTCGGGTTCGCCGTCTTCGCGCCGGGGTTCAACTACCTCGGCCGATCCCCGGTCAACCGCGTCGTGTGGTGATCGACGCCGATCGCCTCCCCATGAAGGGGAAACAAGGCCCCGTCGCCTCGCGGCAGCGGGGCTTTTCCTTTACTCTCGCAAACAGGCCGCCCGACGGCGTGACCGCCTTCCCGATGGAGATCGCCCCATGAAGACCCTCGCAATCGCCGCGCTCGTCATCACCGCGGCCGCCCACGCGCAGTTCTCCCAATCGCTCCCGAACGGTCTCCTGACCGCGGAGGGAAGTTCGTCGTCCTCGTATCCGTTCGCGACGGCGAATCCGAACTTTTGGCATTGGAACTACGACACGTCGAACTTCGTCTCCACGGGGCCGATCCTCATCCACACCGTGTCGTTCCGTGCGAACGGCGGCGCGACCGCCAACGGCGGCACCCTGCCGATCGAACTCACGATGTGCTCGTCCTTGGTCGATTGGTCGACGACCGGAAGCACGACGTCCTACGCCGCCGTGATGGATACCGACGCCACCCTCGTCTTCTCGGGCAACGTCACGTTCCCGGCGGGGACGAACACGACGCCCGCGGCATGGATCCCGGTCACGCTTCAGACCCCGTTTCTCTACGATCCGACGCTCGGGAAAGACTTCATCCTTCAAATCAAATCCGCCGGTCCGAACGCGGCGGTCATGTCCGCGATCGATCTCCACTCCGGCGGCAGCGCTCAGCGCTACGGCAGCCAAACCAGCGCCACGCTCGCCGCGGCGAACTTCGCGAACACCAACATCGTCGGCGTCTGCAAGATCGACTACACGCCGCCCGCGGGGCTCTTCACGTCGTTTACCGCGACGCCCCTCGTCGGACGCGCACCGCTGACCGTCCAGTTCACGAACACGACGTGGACGAGCGATCCGAGTGGTGTGACGAGTTTCGCCTGGGACTTCGACGGTGATTCGATCGTCGATTCCACACTCCCGAACCCCATCCACACGTACCTGACCCCCGGCCCGCAAACGGTCACGCTGACGACGACGGACACGATCCACTCGCCGAACACGCTGACACGCCCCAACCTGATCAACGTCCAGCAGTATCTGTTCTCGGCGGTGACGTCGGGGGGTGGTCTCGGCGACCTTATTCTCACGGGAGTTCCGGGTCTCGGTGCCCCGACGTCGACGGAAGGCTACACGTTCATCTCGTTCGCCATCCCGGCCGCCGTCGGCACGGGCCCCTTCTTCGGGTTGAGTCCGGATGCGGCGACTTGGTCGAGCTTCTCCTACGCCGCCGCTCCGGGATTCCCGTTGCACTACATCCGTGTTCCCGGTGTCTATCCGGAAGCACCGCTCGTCGCACCTCCGGGAACGTTTTCCGGGTTCACCGGCATCACGATCGATTTCGTCCAAGTCGGCGTCACGCCCGCGTTCGGACTCGCATTCGTGAGTAACGTGTCACGCGCGACCTTCTGAAATCGCGGGTGCACGCGGTTGCCGTCGGCGCGGCGATCTGCCACCGTGCATCATGCGATTTACCGATCTCGGGCTGCACGCGGACATCGTTCGGGGCATCAAGGACCTCGGCTATCAACGGCCGACGCCGATCCAGGAGTCCGCGATGCCCGCGGCCCTCGAGGGGAAAGATCTTCTCGCGTGCGCGGCGACCGGCAGCGGCAAGACCGCCGCTTTCGTCGTTCCGATTCTCCAACGGCTGATCGCGAAGCCCCGGGCGGGGACCCGCGCTCTGATCCTGACGCCGACGCGCGAACTCGCGGCGCAAATCGCCGAGTCGATTTCCGAACTGGCCGTCCACACCCCGCTGTCGGGTGCCGCCATCTACGGGGGCGTGAGCATGGGCCCGCAGGAACACGCGCTGCGCACCGGCGTCGACATCATCGTCGCCACGCCGGGTCGTCTGCTCGATCACCTGCGTTTTCCCTACTGCAATTTCGAGCGTCTCGAAGTTCTCGTTCTCGACGAGGCCGATCGGATGCTCGACATGGGATTCCTCCCCGATATTCGTCGCATCCTGAAGCGCCTTCCGACGCGCCGTCAGACGTTGTTCTTCTCGGCCACCATGCCGCCGCCCATCGCCGAACTCTCGCGCGAAATGTTGCACGCGCCGACCATGATCGATCACGCGCGCCGCGCCGAACCGCCCGCGCTCATCGACCAACGCGCTTTCGCCGTCGACGGCACACGCAAGTCGGAGTTGCTCTACGACCTCATCACGAAGGGCGAGATCAAGGACGCGATCGTCTTCACGCGAACCAAGGCCCGCACCAATCGACTCGCGGAGTTCCTCGAGAAGCGCGGAGTCGCCTGCGGCCGCCTCCACGGAAACCGTTCGCAACGTCAACGTGAAACCGCCCTCGATCAGTTCAAATCGGGGAAGACCCGCATCCTCGTCGCCACCGACATCGCGGCGCGCGGAATCGACGTGCAACAACTCGGGCACGTGGTCAACTTCGACGTTCCCCACGTCCCCGAAGACTACATCCATCGCGTAGGACGTACGGGTCGCGCGGGATCCGCGGGCGAAGCCATCACCTTCGTGTCTCCCGAAGAAGAGAAGGACTTTCGGGCCATCGAGCGCGCCATCGACCGCGTCGTCGAACGCATCCGGCACCTCGACTACACCCGTCCCTCGGCCGACGCGACGAAGCGTCCGCCCGCACGCGGCCCTCAACAAGCACCGCAACGCGCCCCGGCACGCGGCCCGCAGAGCGCGGCGCCCCGAGCGCCTGCGCGAAAGCCCGCCGAAAGCCCGCGCCCGTTCTTCCACAAGGGAGTTTCGGAGCGTCCGACGGGTCGTGCCGTGACGCGAACCCATGGACGTTCGGGCGGCGGCCCGCGGCGTCGGCGTTCGCGCTGACGCCGAACGATCAGTTCGCTCCGACCCGCTCCGTCGTCGTCGACACCGAAACGTCGTCGCGCGTCGGAGCGACCTTCATCGCCCGACCGGGTTCGGCCAGTAGATTGACGTAGTCGTCGCGCTGCGTGAAGCGTTTCATGAATGCGTCGACGTCCCCCAACGGCCGGGCTTCTCCCGTCGATTCGTCGACGATCGACAATCCGTATCCCAGATGTTCGAAGAGTCGGAGCACGTCCTCCGGTACGTCCCCCGCGGCACGGATCCACGCGGGCATGAATTCGAGCAACACGGTCGGCTGGTCGTGGCGCAACGTTCCGAGCATCCCGCGCAACGCCTTCGCTTCCCAACCTTCGATATCGATCTTCACCAGCGTCACCCGACCGATGCCCGACCGCTCGACGATGGCGTCGACGGGCAACACCGGGACCGTCTCGACACCCTCGGATCCCTTGAACCCGACGAGAGAGTGCTGGCCCTTGTTGTTCGGATCGAGGTGTAGGTCCGCGGATCCGACGGTTGCGCCGACGGCGGCCCGAACGACGGACACGTTGGCGAATCCGTTCATTTTGACCGACGCGTCCAACAACGTCGCGTTCTCGGTGTTGGGTTCAACGCTGACGACACGGCCGCGTGTCGCGCCGCCCGCCGCCACCACCGAGTAGAGCCCGATGTTCGCGCCGATATCGAGGACGCGCGATTCGGGCCGCAGGAGGCGACGCCAGCACGCGAGTGACCCGGTTTCATAACTGTTCAGCGCGAGAGCCCCCGAGACCACGGGATCGTCTCGGTTCAGAATCAGCACCCCTTCGGGCAATGAAACGCTCGAAGGAATAATCCGCCGCAAGATGAAATGCGCGGCGGCACGCATGGGCCGCGGCTTGAGGATGGTCTTGTAGATGACCATGGGTGCGGTCGCGGGAAGCACCGAAAGCACGCGGGACACGATTCCCCGCAACACCGATCCGAACGTCGTCGTCGCACCCGCCATAACCACCGCCTTGCCGCACGCCGTGCGGCAAGGTTCTCATCGGTCGATTCGGCGAAGGGCGTTTAGGTTCCGATCAAAGCACCGTAATCGTCAACGGCGGCGAAATGTTTCCCACACCGGTCGGATTGGAGGCGTCGACGACGACGAGAGCCGCGTGAAAGACGATCCCGGCGAGCGACGGCACCGCGGGAATCGCGATGAACCCTTGCGCCAGTCCCGCGGAATCCAAGGTCCCGACGTTGCCGACGAAAACTCCGTTGCCGGGCGACAAAGAGAGTTGCAGGAGAAAGTCGTAGTTGAGCGGAATCACCCGAGCGTCGGCGAGCGGAATCCCGGGTTGTGTCCCCGCCGCGAAACCGACGACGAAAGGAAGGTTCGCGTCGGAGGGACTGGAGCAATTGAACGTCGCCAACGACCCGACCGTCGCCGGCGTCGCCAACGCGACGTTCGCCCCGCCCGCGGCTCCGATGCGCTGGAACATGTAGGCGTAGGGACCGGGTGCGGCGCCGTCACGCCACGTGACGTCGATCATGCCGCCCGTCCGGTTCGAGACCGGATACAGGGTGCCCCGGATCGCGGGAAGGTAATAGGCGTGACTCGCCGTCGTCGCGGGGCGCAAATCCAACACCGGTGTGAAGGTCGCGTCGCCGAGGTTCTTCTCCGCAAGTCGCAACGGACCGCCCGCGGAGAGATCGCGGTAGACGGTCGAGCATTTCCCCGTCGTTTCGTCGGCGGCGATCGAGAAGATGAAGTAGTTGGCGATGTTGGTGTACTGCGCGGACGTCGCGGAGAAGAGCGGGGTCGACGGCGACCAAACGCCGTTCGGGTCGCGACGCAGGTAATTGAATCCCCATGTCGAACCCGCGGCCGCGTCGACGACGACGATGGCATGGACGTATCCGAGGTCGTCGGCCGCGAGCATTCCGTAATAGTCGTTGGTGGGCGTCGTGTTCCCGAGGATGGTGGTCGTCGTCGCCCACCCCGATGCGGGGTTGTAGACGCGGTGTTCGATATTTCCGGAACCGACTCCTCGGTAGAAGGCGGCGTGGATCTGTCCGGCGGCGTCGACCGTGATGCGGGTGTTTTGCGCACTTCCCGACGGGCTGATCGCGCCGACGTCCGTGAACGTATTCCCGGCGGCCGATGGAGCGGTGCTCTTCAAGAGTTTCTCCACCCACGACGTGGCCCCGTGCGCAACCAACCAAATCGTGTCCGACGCGTCCGCGATGACGTCGAGTGCCGCCGTGCGTGACGTGACCGCGGCCCCGGTCACGCTTCCCACGATAAGCGTTGGCGAGACGACGTTGGTCGTCGGGTCGTAGTTCCGGTAGTACTGCTGGTAGTAGGACGGGTAGTAGTACCGTCCCCACGTCGCGTGAAGTTTTCCGGTTCCATCGACGCACAGCGCGCAGACGTTGACGAGATTCGTTCCATTCAAACCCGAGGCCGCATCGTTGAAGACGACGGTGCTCGAAGTCCACGTCGCCCCGCCGTCGAGGCTCGATTGAAGAACGAGGGGCCGGTCGCCCCCCGCGACGTCGACCATCGAAAGCGTCCACAACCGCCCGGATCCATCCCGAACCAAGTTCCGGGCGTTGTATCCGGTTCCCGCCGTCGTCGATTGTTGAAGGATGGCCTGCGCCGCGACGGGCAGGGCCATGAATACGACGACCGCGACAACAGTGCGCAACGACATGGGGAATCTCCTCGTCCGCGTTCCGATACTCGTTCCGACGCCGACGGCGCGAAACGGTGCGTCGACGATCCTAGTCCCGCACTCGCCCGACTGCCAACTCGCCCACCGTGATTTCGGAGCGTCCCGTCCCGACCCGGTTCATTCGGAATCGAGGGCCCCGTCGACGGGCGCCGATCGGCGGACCACCGCGACGTCTTGCCACCCACGCAATCCCCCGACCGCGTAGTCGACCACTTCCAAAGATGCGCGCCGGCATGCCTCTTCGAAACAATCCTTCGAAACGTAGGTCAGTCCATAATCGTCGCCGGCTCGTGCCGCGTCGAGTTCTTCCCTTCCATAAGGACGATAAACGAAGCGCCGATCGCCGAGTTCGTCCGCCAACGTGTTCGCCTCTTCGGATGAGAACTTGAAGTAACGCTGCAGGACGGCGTTCGTGGCGACGTACCGGAGAGACCACTCACCGTGAAGCGTCACGATGCCGACTCCTCGCGACGCAAGCGCGCCCGCCACCTTCATCAACCAGGCATCGAAGCAGGACGACGAAAGGTGGGTGAACACCGAGACGGCGAGAACACACTCGTAGCCCCGACCGATGTCCGCCACCTCGGCATCGGACGGAATACGAAACGACCTCAATTCGGGAAGGTGTTCGCCGCACCACGCGACATGGTCGGGATTCGTATCCGCGAGCGCGACGCGTAGACTCGATGCGTTCATCAAGTGTCGGCTCACACGACCGCAGCCCCCTCCGAGATCGAGCAATCGACGAGGCTCGTCACGATGCACGAGTGGTACGTACCTTCCGAGGATCTCGATCACCATGCGTGCGTCGACGAGTCCGGTCCAAAGAAACATGGCCGGGTCCACGTCCGCCACGATGCTGCGCAGAGCGTCCGGAGGGATCGGCGGGATCGCGTCCGCCTCGCACGCCTCGGCAAGGGGGGCGACCGCACCCCACATCTCTTCGAGCCGACACCCCAAGATGAGTTTGGCGATCTTCCATCCGGGATCGGCACCGCACTTCGATTCCATGAGGCGCCGGGACGACTCCGACAAGAGACTCTCGATCGGTTGGGGTTCCATACGCGCAAGTCTCGGGCGACGGGGTCGACGATCAACGTGTTTCGATCTTTTCGAACAAAGCGGGCGTGACTTATGGATCTCAAACCGTTCAAAAAGGCACGACGCCGACGGGCACGAACTTCGCCGGGATCCGCCCCCGCGCTCCGAATAGACGCACCCTGCACGACGGAGCGGAGCGGAACCACCAAAGCATCGACGACACCATCATCGCCCCGAATGGTGAGGTTGGTACGGCTGCACGAAAGCTGCGCTGCCGTCAGCGCCTCGGTGGGATGTTCAAGCACGACTCCGCGTCGCGACCTGAGCAGCCACCAAGCCGTTCATTGACAATCTGAGACACGTCGGACGAAGAGCCACGGCGAAGATCTGTCCCGTGTGGTGCAAAACCTCATCCGAGCCCCCACGTTCCTGCATATTTCACGTGGTTCTCGCTTCAGAGCGCCGGACGACGAGCCCGAGGCCAGCGAGGCTCTCAGTCTAGACCCGCGGTCGACGTCGGGACATTTCTGGTCGTGGTGTGGAGCGTCGGTCCTGTTCTGGCCGTGGCCGTGATGGTCGTCGCTTGACTTGCTGCAAACGTGCCGACGCCCCCCGATGACGGAGGACGTGCCGCCTGCCAGCCATGGCGCGAAGGATGACACCATCTCGGCCTGATGCGATCCCAATGGGCCCCGCCGTCACACCCGATGGCGCGATCCAAGCGGGCGGCTCGCCAGATCGGCAAGGCCTCGCAAGTCTGGACCTTCTCGATCGATTCCAGCACCGAGCAGTCCGTAGCCCCCGGCCGGGGCATGGGCACCAGGGCCGCCAGAGTTCGGTAGGCATCCGGAGGCTGGCGCCGGACCACCAAGGGCGCCGTTTGCCGTCGACATCCGTTACTCCGCAGCGGGGGGCTCTCTCGTGCTCGGCCTGCTAGCGCGTGACGCCGCTACGCATGCCCCCGCCATGACGCCCACCCGGAGGCAGCGAGACTACCGATCTGGAATCGGAGACGACCACGTGGCCCATTCCACCCTTCAAGCCTGAACCTGCGGGCGCGGATGAGCGATCGCACCACACGGGAGAGGCCGTGGTGACGTTCTTCGGACTGCCGCGCGTCAGTATTGGCGGAATTGACGGCGCACTAAAGTCATCGTCCTCTTCTGACTTGATGGCGGGGGCACGACACCTCGTCTCAAAGAGAACCGTTTGGGTCGTTACCGCGGCGAACCGCAAACTCCGCGGTTAGAACTTGACTCTTCAATTCGAGCACACTTGAACGTTACGAACTGCACCGGACGGGATGGGCATTGTTCGGCACACGGAATCCTATGGCTCAATCACCTCCCAAGCATCGAGGGGAACGAGGTAGAACTTCAACGCGTATGCCTTTGCCGAATCGACCGAGTCCATCCAGTAATCCGCGATCCGATGATTCATAGCCCACGGACTCGACCCAGAGTCAGCCCGGTAGTACCACAGGAGGCACCCACCCCCGTCCGTACTACTCTCGATCTGAAGGCCTGACGGCAGATGTGGGTCACTCTCAGCGAAAGGGACTCTCGATAACACGGCGTTTACATTGACGCATGCCCGAAGCTTCATTGTGGCGGTCTCCAAACTCACTTAATCTGCCGATGGAAGTTCGAGTTCGCTCTCCCAGGGTTTAGCTCCTCAAAATGCACGTGCGGCCCACAAGGCGAGTCGACGCCCAGGATGTCGTTATCCGTCATCCTGAATTGTCGCACGCCGTCGGCCGAGACAAATCGACCTCCGCCACAGTCTTTGTAACCTGGGCCTAGGAATGTCATTCCGTCTTCGAGCGCCTCCGACGGATCAATCGGATAAGGTGTATTTGCAGATCGAGCGGGCACTCCCGGGATGCGGCATGCTTCTTGGGCGCATCGCTTGACTGCAGCACACCGAGGTCCAGCACCCATTGGACCTGTCGTGCCTCCAGTTGCCGATCCACTCCCAGCTTCAGCCGGTGGCCCACGCGGAGTCGAGTCAAAGGTTTCACCGGGTTTCGTCTTGTCAACTATCGAGCCATCAGCAGGTCTCCTGAGACTCGGAGTCGTCCCTCTTTCAAGGGGCGGCTTGGGCCTCTCGGGCGATCCACCGCCTGCACCTGGAGTTGACCCTGGACGAGCATCGCGTGCGGGCCGATTGGATTTGGGCTTCTTCCAACGCTTGGCAGCTTCCTCGGCTTCACGCGCACGGTTCAGATTCCGCATCCGCACTGTCTGACCCGTTACATTGATTCCAAGCTCGATGACCTCGCTTGCCAGCTCCGCATCTTCCGGGTCGGCACCGGCAGCCAGCATCGCGTGCTTTGTTCCCTCCCCTGCCGCTGCTGCCACCCCTGCAAGGATCATCTGTCCACCCAGCAGTTGCATCCCACCTGCGAGAACTGGCAACGCTGCGCCGCCCGTCGCAACGACGACCGCTGCCGTCGCAAGAGTCACGAGGATCTCAACGGCACCTTGCTGGCACGCGGCAGTGATTCCACTGATGATCATTGAGCCGACGGCGTCCCAAAATCCACAGCCGCTCGGATCCAGGAACCTCAGCGGATTCCCCCCGGCGTATTGGTACCGATTCATCCCGTCGACGAACCCTGCGGGGTCAAGCTGGAGGAACCTCCCAATCGCAGGCGAGTACGCCCTCGCTCGGTAGTGGTACAGGCCGATTTCACTGTCGTAGACATGGCCTGTGTACCCAAACGGGTTGCCTACGGTTGACGAGGTGACGGGCTGGCCCTGCCCGTTGTAGATCTGAGTTTCACCGTTCGGGCCGTAGAAGTACCGTTCAACGACCGCCCCTGATCCATCCGTGATGGCGGACACGGAGCCCAGCCGATCCAGATGGCAGTAGAACGTGGAGGTCGCGGTCTCGATGACGGCAGCCCTGTCGATCCCGTCGCCGTGGATGAAGTGGGCGACCCGGGTGCCCGAGCCGTCGTACTCCTCCATGAGCTGGACGCCGTCGTAGACGAACGTTGAAGTCTTCGCGTTCGTCCCGAACACTTGTTTCCGGACTCGGCGGCCGACCGCGTCATACTCAAACGACACAAGCAATGCTGTCGTCGACGCATCCCGCACCTCGATCAGGTGGTTCGCCCAGTCGTAGGCGTAGGTCTTCACCCCGTCTGACTTCAGGTTCCCGTTCTGGTCATAGGTAAACGACACTCCCCCAACTGCACTGTAGGAGGACTCCAGACCTCCGGTGTACGACGTCGTGGCGGGGGTGCCCGATCCCCATGCGGTCCATGACGTCTGGCTGCGGTTTCCCCGTCCGTCGAGCGTCGATCCGAGCGTTCCCAGTGCCGAGGTTGGGTTCGTCAGGGCATTCGCGGCGATCGTCGACGAGGTCACCCTGTCGAGGTCGTCAACCGTGTGGAGGTCGTAGACCGACTCCGGCTGATATGCGACCGATGTCACGTTGTTCGCAGCGTCGTACCCGTAGCCGCGTCCGAAGAACACGCCGCCTGAGTTCGTGTGTTGTTCGAGGGATGGCCTGAGGTAGGAGTCGTAGTTCCGGGTCCAACTGACGCCGTTACCGAAGGATCCCGCGGTTCTTCTTGAGGCTCCAGTCCAGGTCGATGTGAAGAGAGTCCCTGTCGTCGGCGCGGCTCCCGTCACGGACGTCACCCGCTTGAGAGCGTCCCGGACATAGTTGATCCCGCGACCACTCGGAGCCGTACGCGAGACCCGTGCTCCGTCGATGTCGTATCCGTAACTGACCGTCCGGCCGTCTTGCGATTCCGTGAGGAGGCGACCCAAGGAGCTGTAGCTGAGCGTGTCCGCATGGCCGGAGCCTGCGTTGTTGCTCGCGGAGATTAGACGGTCGGCAGCGTCGTAGGCAAAGGACTCGGAGGTAGCCCCCACGACACCGCTCGCAAGCGTCATGGTCCGACCGGTCATGCGCCCAAGAGCGTCAAATGCCTGCTGGACAACCGTGCCGTTGCGGTCCGTCCAACGGGTCAGGTTGCCACCCGCATCGTGGACGAAGGTCTCGACCTTCGAGCCGGGATAGGTTGCGGAGGTACGCCTGTTCAGGTGATCGTAGGCAAACGAGACCGTCTCCCCTGCGGAGTCCGTCCGCGAGACCATCCGCCCCCCTGCGTCATAGGCAAAGGAGTCAACGAGGTTGGTTCCGCCATGTGGGCGAGTCCGCGACGTCACCCGTCCAAGCCCGTCATAGGCCAGTCGCGTTTCGTTGCCGCGTGGATCGATCGACGTCAACACACGACCGTCGACGTCGAAGATCGCGGTGGTCGTGAGGTTTGACTGGTTCTGCGCTCCCCCGATCGGGAGGTGGGACACCGTCGACACGTTCCCATCAATGTCGTAGGAGATGTTCGTCTGGGCGGTCAGGACATCGGCGTTGTTGATCCGGTCGTACGCTGTCTCGGCGACCACCCTCCCTCCTGAGATGACGCGTGAGGACTTGTTCCCCAGCGCATCACGGGTGGACGTCAGCCTCCCGCCGCCGTCGTATTCAAAGGTCGTGGCCTGTCCCCCAGGGGCGACCGACTGCGTGATCAATGCCGATCGATCAAAGCTCAGCCTCGACTGTGCATAGGTCGTCCCCGACACGAGGACATCTGAGCCATAGGTCCGGCCTCGCTCATCAATGAGAACGCGTGGACGCCACCGTAAAGCGCGTGCTCGAATCTGCGTTTTTGATTCCAGAGGCAAGAAGTCCAATCGTGAAGTTGCTCCAAAGTGAGACGATTGGCGACCAGACACTCGACGCAACGGATATCGTCGCCTCGCTTCGCAGGGCCACGATTCGCGTCGAGTTTCCGCCAATGCCCGATACCGACGAGCCGGCAGACTTGATCACAAATCGCTTGCCTCGGGCGTCCTCAGCAAAAGCATCGTTGTCGTCTCCACGAGGCGTTTTGCCAGTCGACGGCAGCCGACTCACGATCATTGAACTGATTCAGTCCAAGCGGCTAACAGCGAAGACCGGACTCATTCATAAGTCGCGCCGAGGTGATTTGCACGCCGCGATTGAATCCGACGGACGGGTGACGTTCGAGGGCAAACAATGGCCAACGCTTTCTAGTGCAGGTGCTGCGGCACGTCGATCCGAGGCTCCCGGCCGATGGAAGAGCGACAACGTTCCCGCGACGAACGGTTGGACGTACTGGTACATAAGGCATCCGAAGACGGGTGCGCTTATGACGATGGATGATTTTGCGCGACAGCCATGACTCAGTCACTCTGAAGGCGAAGCCGACTCTTGCAGCATCTCGAACTTCGATGTCACACTGAGTCGATCTTAGAAACACCTGTGCGCTGCTTCGTGCGTTAGCCCATGGTTCAAGATCGTCCATTACAAGCTTGTCGGGTTGGGCGTACGGTGCAGATGCTCAACGGTCTCGCGCTCACGTCATGGAGTCCTCGTACTTGACCACCGGGCTTTGAATTCGCGGCGCATGAGAGGTGCATGTCACACCGTGACTCTTGTCACGGTCAAGGCCTTGGACGACTTCCAACGCCTACGAGAATCACGACTCGACGTTGATGAGGTCATGCGCGAGGTCAAGAAGTTGGTCAGCAGCCTTGCAAGCGTCGGCGATGTGATGGCATCGGGAACACTCAGCGAGCGACGGGACTTGTTGCAAGGATTGGTGCAGCGAATCGACTACGATCCGGCAACGGGCGCGGCGGATGTGACGTTCTTTGGGTTGCCTAGAGTCAATGTCGCCGGAGGATCTGACGGCGGAAGGAAAGCGTCCTCTTCTGCCTTGATGGCGGGCGCACGCAACCTCGTCTCAAAGAGAACGGTTTGGGTCGGGAGGAGGAGGGCTGGGTGAAGGGTGAAGTGTACCCAAAGGGGTGGGCAACAAGTGGCCGGACGGGGTTGGCCGATTGGATCCCGATGACCCGTCCGAGGCAAGAAAATCAAGGAGTTAAGGACCTGCATTTCTGGTCGATTTCAGGGATCTAAAGGCTATTTTCAATCCGGATTAGCGACTGCGACGCACAGAAATCTCACCCCAACACCGCCCCCCTTTCCAATTCCAGCCTCGATCGGATACCGTCCACCCGTGTGGTGGGTCCCTTTCAGCCCAAAGGGGTAATCACCTTTCCGTACGCGAAAAAGTACATGGAGATAGTGATGAAGGCTTTTCACGCAGTTTCCGCATTGTTCGCCATGGCGGCAGTCCTCTGCGCCCACGGCGATGAAGGTTTTACCCCCCCCCCCCCAGTAAATTAGGGACGACACGGCGACCGCCCCCTGTGGTTGTCGGGCAACTCACCCCGTGCAGGGCGGTTCCTGTGTGGATTTCGGGTCAACAAGTGCTGAAATGCAGCGAGCACGTCGGAGCACACATCAAAACTCGACCCGAGTCGACAGTGTACCAACTCAGGGATGGAAATATCCGGATCATCGAACCAATGTGCGACGGTCATCACAGCCACGCGAACAAGCCAGACGTACTCTGGTTCGTCTGCCAAGCGGGTCCTCGCGTTGCGCCGAATGTCAACCCGGGTGTCGACTCGCCCTACTCGGCCGTTGACTACCCACCCAACCCAAACAACGCTGCACAGCCCGGAACACCAGAAACCCACGAGTTGATCACAAGGCACTGGAAGTATCCGAGGACGATTACGTACACGGTTCACAAGCCGTTCCCGATTACACCTGCTCCAACCTCGTGCGCTTTTCCCAATGTCATTCTGTGCAACATGAATGCGTTTGCTTACTCGACACCGGGGTACTACACCTACGTTGACTTCGAGACGGACATCAACTCAATCTTTAGTGCCATCCAACAGAACAGCTTCCTCGACTTGCAATTCACAGCGTCCTCAGGCACCACCGATTGGGAGGCGGGCCTCCCTGCCACACCGGCCTTGGTTTCAACGGACTCATTCGAGTGGCGGGTAGGCGGGACACCAGCAGGACCTACGGGGAACGGTGTCAACGACATCATCTTCCTTAAGAACCACTACTTCGTGGCATCCGGTGGGGGTGTCAGCATGGACGTCGATCCCGACAACGGCGCCATTAACGAGTGCGACATCATGTTCTCAGCCCTTGTGCCTCCAGGGGCTCCTCCTGCATGGCCTGTGGGCGGTTACGGCCCACGATTTACCACCGGACTCATCCATGAGATCGGCCACTTTCTTGGCCTTGATCATACGAATTTGGCTCCTGGATGCGGGTCAAACAACATTCCGAATGGTGGAAGTCCAACGTCCTACGCGATCAACTTTGCGTCGACGAGCCAGTTTCCCGCCATGGTCGGCGCTTTCACCTGGGCATTTACTGCAACAGGCGTACCTGCAAATTACGTAGCGCAATTCGTCACGCAGTTCCCCGCACTGGGCACGACACTACCGACGGGTGCCAATTCTGACGACCTCGCCGGCTTAGCGAGGCTATATCCAATTGCCATGTGCGATTCCCCGACTCTCGGCAAACTTCCTTGGATCAACCGTTTTGGGACGATTCGAGGCAAGGCGATCTATGCGGGCGTTCCGCAGTTTGGTGCGAATGTACTGCTTTCCAGCCACGTGGTGTCTGGCACGCCGGTAACGGTGCCGGGGGTCCCGGTCGTTGGGACCGTCAGCGGGACTGCACGCCTTGCGCCTACGTCCATCGTAGGCGCCTTGGACCTTGGCACCAGCGCTGCGACCACCGGTGACTATCGGCTCATCCTCGTACCTACCGGAAGCTGGGATATCGTTGGAGAACCCCTAACTTCGGCTGGAATTTATCTTGCCCCAAACGCACTTCCAAACGGTGGCACCGGACTCTTCCCCGTCACTTTCGGCGAATGGTGGTACCACACGGCTACGGCACCGAATGCGTCGATTAATCCTGGGTACAATCCTCTTTGGAACACAACGACCAGCCCGGGGCAGACCGCCATCATCTCAAGTGCTGGCTCAGGTTCTACCCTGGATTCACTGCAGGTTGTTCCAGGCTCCGTGATCGACGTTCAGACTCCCCTGGAACTTGCAGGATCACCGGCATTCGAGAACGTCTCGCGACCCCTGGTGGAGATCCTCCAACGTGGTCTCGTCGGCGGCCTCATTCCCACTAGCATCACAATCCGCGTGACGACGGCGACGGTGAGGCCTCCCCCGCTCGTGGTGACGGCAAACGGAGCACTCGTTTCTCCTACATATGTCTCGGGCCCTGTCGGTGGCGGGCCCTTTCAATGGACGTTCAATCTTCCATCCGCGGCCATACCTTCGGGATCGGTTCGCCCGCTAAACGTCACAGCCACCGCCAAGGAGGGAACCACGCCACCCTATGGAACCTCGGTGTATGGCATCAACACCGTGATCTACTAGGACAGCACCATGCCAACGTCGACAAATGGGACTTCGATGGCTGCTCGTCTCGCGCGAGGTATCGCTGCCTGTGTGCTGGCCGCTGCGTTCGCGCGCGGCCAGCTCATGAGGGACCTTTCGCCGACCGCGTATTTCGCAACGAGCGGAATGCCGGTTTATTCGGGCATTCCGTATTCGCAATTCTCGCGGCCTCGCGTTGCGGATTTGAACGGCAACGGCCGGCCAGACCTCGTCATGTACGACGGCACCGCGGTCTCAGTGATGCTTGACCCAACGCTCGGCGTATCTACCGCCGCAACTGGCTACGAAACAGCCGGGGCACTCGCCTCGGGCGGAAGCAACGATCGCGTCGCCCCCCCCGCGGTATGCGACTTCAATGGAGACGGCTATCTAGATATCGTCGCCGTCCGGTATCAGATGAATGGAGCCACAGGGACACCAGCAGATGCCAACTCCCACCCGACGCCATTCGTTATCTACCTCAACCAAGGGGATGGGACGTTTCAGTTGTCCCAGACCATTGCGGCATCGAGCACACTTCTCTTTCGCCATGACGCATTCGACATTGACGGGAACGGCCTCGGCGATCTGATTGTCACGACATGGGTGCCAACTACAACGTTCGGAGGGTACCAAGCGAACGTAACGGTATTCCTGAACAATGGGTCGACGTTAGTTCCAACCGGCGCAACATTTCCAGGGCCCAATGAAGGACGTTACGCCGGACATGGTGACTTTAACGGAGATGGACGTAGCGATCTGCTCTTTGCTTCGTCGCAGACGAACGTTCAATTTAGCCCATACTATGTCATGTTCGGTCTCCCGAACAATGCGTTTTCAAGCCCCGTTGCCTTCAACCAGTCTTATGTTGCCACCTACTTCACCGAGTTCATTCCAAAGATCGCCGACCTTGACAGCGATGGTTATGACGACATCGTGATTAGCTACCCTAGTCCGTCGATTCTCGTCTTTTGGGGAGGCCCCAATGTCCATCTCAATGGGGCACCAGCGACACCGATTGGGCAATTCCCAGCATGGCAGGGGCATGAATTTGTTGGGTGTTTTGACGTAGATGGTGACGGCACTCTCGACGTTGTGGGCACCGATTGGTTGCCGGGCGCTTGGATCTATCCAACCTACCCCCCATTTACCACACTGGTTATGTTGAGGAATCGCGGCGCTCGTCAGTTTTCGCCCACAGCCGTGAGCCTCGGTTCTTCGTTCAATAGCTCATACCCTGGCACAACCTTCAGTGGGTACGGCTTCACTCAACTTGCCTTCGCGGCGGCCGACTTCGACGGCGATGGAGATGTCGATTTGGTAGGCCTGCCAGGATGGGTTAATGCTCCCCAGACGAATCACCGAGCCATCTACTGGGAGAACACGTCCAACCTTCGCGGTGGGTGTGGGGGCATTGTCGGGACGCCTTCGCTAACGTACTCAGCTGCGTACTTGGGTAACGCTGGATTCTCGCTCGGCATCACGGGTGCGGGTGCGACGGCACCTGCTGCCTTCATCGTTTCACAGAGTCGCCACATGCTGACAGGGTGCGGTATCGTCCCAAATCTTGCCGTTGGTCAGGTGATTCTTCCAACCCCGTCGCTCGGGCTTACCATGACCGATGCGCTTGGCTCCGCTTCGCTCGCGATTCCGCTTCCCAATGTCCAGTCTCTCATTGGGGGCCTCTACTACATCCAAGCCGGCGTAGTTGATCCGCTAGGTGGTTACCAGGTGGCCCCAGGGCTCAACCTCGCCCTTTCCAACGCCCACACCGTCCTGATCGGACCTTAGTCCGAATGCGTTCGGATCTCCGCGCCATGGATGAGTCGTTGGGTGCAGATTTGGCGAACGACGGCCCCGTTCGCCTTTGGGCTGTGCCGTGTTGTCAACGGCGACTCCAACGTAAGCGTCGGGCCTAGAATCGTGATGTGTTGATGTGCTCCAGAACGGCGCCTGTGTACCCCGTGTGGTGGAAGAGCTCATCCGAGGCTGTCGTTTCTTGCTGAACACATGCCGTTCTGGCTCCGAAGCCTCTGGACGACGAGTTCGGGGTGCGGACGCCAGTTTACACCCGGTCCCCAGCCTTCTGCGCTATCCCCTTCCCATAGGAATCGTGGTCAAACCCTTCCACGTCCTCGCGGTCTTCGGAACCGCAGGTCGCCCGTTCGAATCGGGCCGGGACCGCTAGGAATTCGCTAAGTCTCGGCGTTTCGGCCCAAGCCAGTGCCAGAATGCTGCCAACTTCCCGCGGGCAATAAACCACCGATCGTCGGCTCAGGGAGGCCGTCCATCCCCGGGGTCAAGTCCCTTGCAGGTTCGGCGAGGCGCAGATTCCCAACCGCCCCACGAGGTCACAGTTCGACCGCCTCCATGGCTCCTCGGTCAGCGCTCTACCGAGATGTGCGGGTGCGCCGCAGCGGACCGCGAACCCACTCCTACCGCGACGCTGCATGAGATCGGTGCGTCTGACAACCTGAAAACTTAAGGCCGACTGTCCGGAATCGATGAGAGGAGCTCTGCCTCCATCGTACAGATCAGATGACTTCAGGACCTCCACGGCGCGCGAAAGGGACCGGAATCTATGCGCAGGACGGCGCCTTTCGCTCCGGATGAGCGTCTGCACCACACGGGGTCGGCGTCCGTGACTTCACTTTCGAGGCTTGCTCAGGGTTCATTCGCATTATGGCCTGCCGGTTCGCAGAACTGACCTGACCCGCGGACATTGGTCCGGGTCACAAGGTTGTCGTTCAGGTCGTAGACCATGACGGTGTCAAGATAGGTCGGCGACCCCCCGCCTGTCAAACGGCGACGGATTTTAGTGGTACGCCCGAACTCGTCGTAGAGGGCGGCTACGACGTTCCCGTTAGGGTCTGTGGTCGTCCTGACGCGCCCAAAGCCGTCCACTGCGAAGGTGGTCGTGAGGGCGGTGTCGGAGCCCCCACCCCGTTGGCTCTCTGAGGTGAGGTAGCCGTCCCCATCGTAGGCGTACTCCACGACATAGGACTTGGTGGTCCCCCCTTCGGACTCATCGGCAGTGGTCTTGGTGACACGGCCGGCTGCGTCAAGGTGCTTGGTGGTGGTGTTGCCGAGGGCGTCGGTCACCTTCGTCATGCGGCCGGCGGCATCCATGGCGAAGGAGGTGGTGGTGGAGCCTCCCCCGCAGCCGCAGGAGTCGGTCTTTTGGGTGAGGCGGTCGGATTTGTCGTAGGCCATCGTCCCTTGGATGGTCCCGCTGCCGATGTTGTCCGAGAGATTGGCCTTCTTGGCCCAGCGGGAGGTGGTGGTCACACGGTCGTTCTGGTCAAGCGCGTAGGTCGACTCCGTGAGCTTGGCGTTGGAGGAGTTGAACGCCTGAGAGGTGATGGCGTTCGAGTTCTTGTCGAGGGCCGTCACACGGTAGTGGGAGCCTGGGTCGATTGACTTGGTGGTGCGGTCGAAGGAATTCGAAGGCGAATTCAGACCCAACTGTAGATGCGAGCGAGCGACGGGACGTGCTGCGCGGGCTCGTGCAACAGATCCGGTACGATCCGGAGACGGGAGCGGCGGAGGTGACGTTCTTCGGGGTGCCGAGGGTCGACGCGTCAGATGCGCATGTCGACAACAGTCGATCGTCCTCTTACTGCTTGATGGCGGGGGCAGGATTCGAACCTGCGACCTCCGGGTTATGAGCCCGACGAGCTACCAACTGCTCCACCCCGCGGTGGATGGTCAGTTTAAAGCGGATCGGGACGGTTTCAAGGTGGCAATCGGCCGGACCCGGAATAACTCGTCCCGTGCCGACCGGGGCGGTCTCTCACCTACCACGGACGTTCGGTCCACCATTGGGCTACGGCTTGAATCTCTCGATTCCATACGTCCGCGTTCGCGTCGGCTGGAATCGGCGGGAAAGCCGCGGCGAACTCGGGGATTACGAGCCGAATCGATTCGAGGCGACGGGCGACGACGACCGCCGCGTTTCGCCGATGCGCCTCGACGAGCCCTGCGAAGAGCCACGTTGCAACGGCCCGGCCTTCGCGCACGACCGCTCGACGCGCATCGTCTTCGTCGTTGAGCGGCGCGGCGTCGAGGGCTGCAACGACGGCTGCACGGCGTCGATCGTCCCCGGCCGCGCGGCGAAGTCCGTCGAGGTTCCCCGGGATCGCCGTCGCGGGAGCGGATTCGAGAACGTCCAAGATCCTCAGAAACTCCTCGCGATCCGTCGCGAGAGGGCTTTCAGCAAGAACTTCCGCAAGGCGAAAACGGATCAAACCATCGTCGCCGGATCCGGGCGCACGCAAAGCGTTGCGGTACTTCGAAGCCGCCTCCTTGCGTCGACCCACGGCGGCTTCGACACGCCCCGCGGACGCCAGAAAATCACGGTCCGACGCAGGAGCCAATCGGTCGAGGAACGATTTTGCGGCGGCCGGATTGCCTCCGTCGACGAGTGCTTCGAGGCAGCGACGCTCCCAGGTTCGACGCTCGTCCCCGAGCGCTCCGCCCGCCGCCTCGATCGCCGCGATCCAATCGGCGGCGGCATCGGCCGGGCGACCGGAACGCTGAAGGATCTCGCCTCGAAGGAGTCGAAGCCGCCAGTCGTCCGGGCGTACCGAGACCAATACTTGGGCCTGTCTCACACCCTCTACGAGAGATTCGGCGCCTCCGTCGGCGAGAAGAGCTCGGCAAAACTCCTCCCGCAACGTCGCGACGGAATCGAGGGTCCCCGGCGCGGCACTCGGGGACGCGGCCGCATCGAGCGCGGCACGCAGGATCGTCGCGGCAGCGGCGTTGCGCCCGGCTTTTCGTAGTCGAACCCCTTCCCGGGTCAGCAACGCGACGTCGGACGGTGCGACGCGGGCCAACGCGGACGCGAGCTCTCGAACGGCGTCGGCGTCGGACTCGAGGCGCAGCCACCCGACCAAGACGTCCGCGAGTACGGCGCCTCCGGATCGCGGAAGCCCCGCGAGGAAGGTTGATCGTCGCTCCGATGTCGGCGCCAATGCCGGCAACACTTCGGAAAGGGTCGCGACCACCTTACCCGCGGACGCGACGCCGACGGCGTCCTTGCCCGCCGCGTCGAGAAGCGCGCGCGCCGCAAGCTCCGAAGCCGGTCCTTGACGCACGGCGACGGATGCGAGGCTGTTCACCACGTCGTCCGGCCACGAACCGAGCTGTGCAAGTGCCCGCACGATCGCCACTTGGGTTTCGGGGCGCGTCTCGACGTCGAGCGCCTGCGCGAGCCGCGGAGCGGCGGCGACTTGACGGCCGTACGCGAGAATTCGAGCCGCGGTGCCGCGGACCTGCCAAGCGGGATCGCCGAGCGCGGCGATGATCGTTCCGAAACCCGCACCGAGCGAGTAAAGAGTCGTGATGCACTCTTCACGCGTTGCGAGACCGGATTCTCCGGAAGGGGTCGATCGATAAAGGTCTTCAACGAGGCGTGCGTCGTCGCGCCCCCCGGTTTGAGAAAGTGCGGACAACGCAGCCACCGCCAACGCGGGATCGGAGGCGCCGAGACGCGCACGGGCTTCGGGAGCGACGACGCCCCGCAACTTGTCGCGACCCTCGGCGAGCGAACCCGCCGCTCTCAACCTGAGCGCGACGGTTTCGGCATCGGATTCATCCGCGAGTCGAGCGACGAGGTCGTTCACGGCCTGCGCGACGACGTCGGGAGCGGCGTCGCGCAGCGCGGGAAAACGCGATGCCGCGTAGCGACGAATACTGGACTCAGGATATCGATTGCGGTCGAGCCAATCGACCGGGGGCTGCGATGCGGCGATGGCGCGCTCGACCCCGCGCTGCGCTTCACGGAAGAACCGACGGTCTTTCTCGCGTAGGGCCGACTGGAACAAGTCCACGTCGTCGAACCCCTGCGGATGCGACTTCCGGAATCCGTCGAGCCATTCGGCCCAGGCGTCGACCGATTTGAAGTCGTGGAAAGTCATGCGCTCGAGCGTCGCTTGGACTTCCGCCTCGTAGGCCGCGAGAGGCGAATCCTTCAACGCGCGGATGAGAATGTCCGCGGACGAAATGCGCTCTTCGGGCAGATCGGAGACCTCGGCGAACAACCGCAAAGTGGCGGCCACGTCCGCCTTCGCGGTGGGATCATGCATCCGGGCGATGAGTTCATCTTCGATCGGGGCCGTACGGTCGAACTCGCGCAATTGCTCTTCGATCCAACGATCGCGAGGGCCCGCGCCGCCGCGATAGTTCGCGTAGAACGACGGTAGAATCGTGCGATCGCCCGCGAACACGAACGAAGCTCCGATGCCGCGCCATGCGGCTTCGGGCAACGCGATCTCGTCGAGCAAGGTGCGAAGTCGTTCGGACCCGTTCGCCAGCCCACGGATGGCCGATGCCCGCAGGCTCGCTTGTTCGACGCCGCTCGAACGGCGCAACTCGGTCACGAGGCGGTCGAGCTCTCCCCCGCGGGTTGCGGGCCCGGATTCCGCGACCGGACGCGTTTCCTGCGCCGCCGCGAAAGCGACGAGCAACAGGGGCGCAACGAGGCGCCGGACGGTGTCCCCCACGGTCATGACGTCATGTTAACGCGACGACGGCGGCGGTTACGTGTTCGAGGTCCGACTCCGCATCGACGATCACGTGGCAGACGCCCCGATAAACGCCGTCGCGGTCGGCGAACATCGCGCGGGCCTCGTCGACCGGACCGAAGGCCGTCAGCGGGGGTCGAATCGCATCGGCGTTCGCGAGCCGTGAGGCCGCGACGTCCGCCCGTAGCCTCAGGTAGACGACCCGCCCCGCCGCCCGCATGCGAAGGCGGTTTTCCGGATCGAGGACCACACCGCCGCCGGTCGCGATGACGGAGGGCGGCTCCGACAGCAGTCGATCGAGCACAACGGACTCGGCGCGCCTGAAGGCGCTCCAACCTTCGCGGCGAACGAACTCCGAGATCTCCACGCCCTGCTCCGCGGCGAAGCGAACATCCGCATCGACGAACCGCGCGCCGATCGTTTCCGCCACGCGGCGCCCGACGGTGGTCTTTCCGCTGCAGCGGAGGCCGACGAGAATCAGGTGGCTCGCGAGAACGCCCATGAGACCGCCTCGTGCCAAAGTTCCGACGACGCGGGCGTCAGCCCGGCCCAGAAGTGATGGAGCTGCGCGAGCCCCTGCGCCTCGTACATCGCCTCACCCGGAATCACGTGCATGCCGGCGTTTCGGGCGGATGCCGTGAGACGCGTTTCGCGAGGCGCATAGTTCGTTTCGAATACGATCGCTCCGGGCCTCAACCACGCGAGAGAGACGGCGTCCCCGTCGGGATCGCGCGTCGAGCCCGCGGGCGTCGCGTTCACGACGAGATCGAATCCCGCATCCGGAATCGCGCGCGGACCGAGGCACGGGATCCCGAACGTCTCGGCGACGGGTGCCGCCTTCCAACCGTCACGCGCCGCGAGCGTCACGTCGATTCCGAGCGAGCGCAAACCGAACACCGCGGCACGGCCCGCACCACCGGCCCCGACGACGAGCGCGCGCACGTCGCGAGGATCACGACCGATCGTCGCGAGCATCGCCCGCGTGGGTGCGGCGATACCGTCCGCATCGGTGTTGTAGGCGACCCACTTTCCGTGCTCGTGGACGAGCGTGTTGGCGGCCCCGATCATACGGGCGCGCGGCGACACCTCGTCGACGGCCTCGAGCGCGGCCGCCTTGAACGGCGTCGTCACGCTGAAGCCGCGGATGCCGAGCATCGACGCGGCTTCGCGCAGCCCGACGAGAGCGGGCGTCGTCAACGACACGTAGGACGCGGGCACGCCGGCCGTACGGAAGAAGCGATTCCACGCGATCGGTCCGATGCTCTCGTACGCGGAAGATCCGACCACCGCGTACGTGGCCGACGGCGGCGTGTCGGGGCCCGGTGCGTAGAACCGCATGAGATCTTCGAGCGAGGGAATCCCGTCGAAGACGGACGTGCCGCCGACGGGTGCCTCCGAAGAACCCGCGGTCGCGTAGGTCCATGCGGATCCCAACTTCGACGCCAACACGCGCGTGACGAGACCGGTCGGTCCGGTGCCGACGAACGTCAACATGCCGCGGTGACGACGCAACGTCATCGCGACCGCGACGATGTCGGTCAGCGTTCGCAAGCGGGCGGCGATCTTGACCATCGCGACGCCCGGGCCCGCGCGCAGTCGCGTCGCGAGCGCATCGAGATCGGAGGGAACGATCTCGAAGTCGTGGTGGGAGGCGACGATTTTCGCGGCACCGAAAGAACCCGCCGATTCGATGACGTCCGACTCGACGTCGACGTAGGCGGCCCCGGCGGCGGCGGCCGCACGCAACATCTCGAAGCGAGCGGTTTCCGGACCGCGGAATTTCCCGCCGTCGCGCGGTCGTCGACACGTCGCGATGATCGGCAGTGGAGGATCCGCGAAGACGCCCGCGTCGAATGTCGATAAAAAGTCGAGTCGAACTTCCGCGAGAAGTCGACCCGGCGTCGCTTGCGACGTTTCGGCGAGACGAACGAGCGTTTCGCGGACGGACTCCGGGCGGGACTCCGCCACGACGGCGACACGAATCATGAATTCCCCGGTTCGTTGAGCACGCGGCGGACGGACGAAGCCTTGGCCCCGTCGGGACGCGCCGCGGCGACACGGACGAGCGCTTCGGAAAGAGCCGCGTAGAACGCGGCGTCGGCATCGCCGAGATCGCGACGCAACGCGCGTATGTGGGCGGCGACCGTTTCGGCGTCGCCGCGCACGACGGGCCCCGTCAACGCGGCCGACGGTCCGGTGCGTCCGGCGTTCGCGACGGCGCCCTCGGCGAGCGTGGCCAAGGCGCGGCGCGCGAGTTCTTCGGGGATGCCCGCCCGCATGAGCGCGCGCATCCCGAGATCGAACACGGCGAGGATGCCGTTGCCCGCGGCCGCCGCCCCCGCGTGATAGGTATCGCGACGACGACCGTCGAGGCTCGCGGGTCGTCCGTTGACGGCGCGCGCGAGGGATTCGAGACGCGGGAGGTCCGCGGGGTCCGATTCGATCGCCACCAACGCCCCGTCGAGGCCGGAGGGGCCGAGGTCACGCACCGGAAGACTCCGCAACGGATGCCACGCGGCCGTGCGCGCCCCGCGCGCGGCCAACGGGTCGAGCACCGATCGCCCCTTGGCACCGCAAACGTGGAAGGCCAGCGTCGTGGGTGCCGCGGGAGTCCCTTCGGCGAGTGCCGTCGCGACGTCGACGAGTCGATCGTCCGGAACCGCGATGATCACGAGCGACGCCATGCCGAGGGCGGCCGCATGCGGCACGACGGGCACGTCACCGAGCGCGGCGGCGACCGCGCGACGATTCTCGGGCGAACCGCCGACGATGGCCGCGAGACGGTGCCCCGCGCGCGTCAGCCCGCGCGCCAAACTGCACCCCGCCCGGCCCGGCCCGACGAGGACGATGTTCTCGCGGGTGGTCACCGTCGTCGGCCTCCGCGATACGTCGCGGTACGGAACGTCCGACACTGCGGTTGCCCCGCGATGAGCCGCGCTTCGAGGTCCGCCGCTTCCTGTGCGTTGGCACAGGCGAACCACCACGTCGAACCGCTACCCGACAGCGTCGGCGCACGTCCGGCGACGTCGGTCAGACGCGATCGGGTTTCCGCGAGCCATGGGAACGCCGACAAAGCGGCCGCCTCGAGGCGATTCGGAGATTCCGGGATCGGCTTGCCGGCGGCGAGCGCCTCCAGCAACGCATGGGGTTCTCGGGGCGGCGATCCGTCGAGTCGAAGGGCCGCGTAAACCTCCGCCGTGGGACACGGTTGGTCGGAGAGGGCGAGCACGTAGTAACGCGCACTGCGGGTCTCGCACGGCGCGACGATTTCTCCGCGCCCGGTGCATCGCGCGGTGCCCCCGGTCACGAAGAACGCGACGTCGCTCCCGACCTCGGCCGCGATCGCGCGGCGAACGTCGTCCGACGCGTCGACGCCGTGCAACGCGAGGACGAGATCCAAGGTGGCCACCGCGTCGGACGAACCGGCGCCGAGGCCGGTACCGGGCGGCACCATCTTCGTCAGGAACACGCGGGCGGGCAGCGGACGCCCGAGCACGCGTTCCGCCACCCGGACGATCTTGAAGCACGTGTTGCCTTCGTTCGAAGGCACGTCGTGTCGATTCGACTCGACCGTGAGTTCCGCGGCCTCCGACACGCCGACGAGATCGCCGACGGCGATGGTCTCCATCACGGTGTCGATTTCGTGGTACCCGTCCGAGCGCTTCCCGCGTATTTCGAGAAACAGGTTCAGTTTCGCGGGGGCGAACTTCGTCAGGGTGGATTCCACGCCCCCATGAATAACCGTTGCCGCCGGGCACGTTAAGTCCCTCACGAACGGCACTTTGCCCGGCTTGCGTGGTAACCTCCCTTCGTCGTGAGCCTTCCGACCCGCATCATCGCCGTGATCCCGGCGTTCAGGGAGCCTCGCATGGTCGGGGACGTGGTCGCGTCCGTCCTGCCGCGAGTCACGGAGTGCGTCGTCGTCGACGACGGCTCCGGAGACGGCACCGGGGCCGCCGCACGGGCCGCCGGGGCGCTCGTGGTCACCCACGCGGTCAATCGCGGGCAAGGGGCGGCTCTCATGACGGGTATCCGATGCGCGCTCCGACGCGGCGCCGACATCGTCGTCACCCTCGACGCCGACGGTCAACACGACCCCGCCGACATTCGGGCGCTGGTCGCCCCCATCCTCGCGGATCGGGCGGATGTGGTGCTCGGCTCGCGGTTTCTCGGCCACGCGCACCTGATCCCGCCGATGCGACGACGCCTCCTGCGTGCGGCGGTCGTCTTCACGCGATGGTCGACGGGACTCGACCTCACGGATACGCACAACGGCTTCCGCGCACTCTCGCGGAGGGCGGCGTCCGCGATCGAACTTTCGCAGGACCGCATGGCCCACGCCTCCGAGATCCTCGAGCGGATCGCCGCGCTCGACCTTCGCCACGTCGAAGTTCCGGTCGCGATCCGCTACACCGACTATTCCACCGGCAAAGGACAGTCGGCTTGGGGAGCCTTCCGCATCCTCGTCGATCTCTGGGTCTCGAAGGTGCTGTCGTGACCCCGATCCAGATCCTTCTGCTCGCGGGACTCGGATCCGGCGCCGCACTCACCGCCGCACGATGGAAACGCGGGGATCTCCGCACGGCGTCCGCCTGCGGATGGGGGGCGCTGTGGGCGTCGGGCATGGTTTTGGTCGCGGTCCCCGAATGGGCGAATACCGCGGCGCGCGCGGTGGGGGTCGGTCGAGGTGCGGACCTCGTCACGTACGTCCTTCTCGTCTTCCTGCTCGGCGCGGTCTTCAGACTGATGGTCGTGGTCGACCGCCAACGCCGCGAATTCACGGCGCTCGTCCGCGAACTGGCGCTGAAGGACGTTCCGCCGCGCGAGGCGTCGCCGCCGACGCACGCCGAGGAATCACGCCCCCATGCGTAACGCGCTCGTTCTCGGCGCGATCCTCGTCGCGGCGCTCCTCGTGCGGTCGATCGGTTTCTCGTGGGGCGACGATTTCCCGGGGGGATTCCGTGGCCACCACGTCGACGAATGGACGCACGTCGTCATCGCGGGCACGCTCATCAATCCGAAAGTGCCGCCGCGCTGGCACCCGCAGCCCTACCCCAAAGGACTCGCCGCCCACGTCGCCGTGCCGTTCCTCGTGTCGCGCGCCGCGACGGGACGCCTGTTCGACACGCGACTACCGTCCGACGAAGCACTGATCAAAACCGCCCGAGCGATCTCGATCGCCTACGGCGTTCTCGCGGTGGCGGTCCTTTGGTGGATCGCCCGAAGACTCTGCGACGACGTGCGTGCCGCGCATTTCACCGCGCTCTGCCTCGCATTGGCACCTCTCGCCGTCATGCAGAGCCATTTCGGCTTGGCGGACTCCCCCGCGCTCTTTTGGTCACTCGCCGCCGCCGCGCTCCTCTACGCGGACATCGAAGACCGCCGACGGGGCGCCCTCGGCGCGGCCGCCTTCGCCGTCGGCATGGCCGTCGGCTTCAAGTTGACGCCGTGGCTTTTGCCCTCGCTTTTCCTGGTGGCGGTTTCGCAGCCCTCGCGCATCGGACGCCTCGCCGCGACCATCGGCGGATGCGTCGCGGGATTCGCCGTGTGCACCTTCCTGTCGATGTCCCCGTTCGACGTGGTCAAATGCTTCGTCGGTGACTCGGTGACGCCGCCGGACCTTCTCGATCCTCGGGACTTCCCTCGGCTTTACGCGATCGAAGTGCTTCCGTCGTTCACGGTGCCCGCGCTCCTCTTGGCCGCCGCCGGCATCCCCGCGCTCTTCCGACCGTCGCGTCACGCGTGGTTCATCGGCGTCGCGATCGCGATTCCGGCGGTGCTCCACATCGCGTGCGCGCTCCCGAAGTTGGCGCCTTTCCCGCGACATCTTCTGCCGCTCTTGCCCGCGCTCGCCCTATTGTTCGGCGCGGCGGCGGTGCGGTCGAAGATCCATGGCATCACCGCGATGATCGCCGTCGGGTATCTGGCGTTCGCCACGCTCGCGACCGAACGACGCTTCGACGACGACCCGCGCTCGCTCGTGCGCGCGCACCTTCGCGCATCGCTTCCGCAAGGCGCGACGGTCCACTGGCCCGCCTACGAAAAGGAACTCGCCGAAGACGGGTTCTCGCCGGCTGCGTTCCCCGCGGAGGAAGTCCCGGACGTGATCGTCGCGGAATCGTGGCGCACGAACCACTGGCTTTCGGGAACGGGGCCGCGCGATTCGCGGCCGAAGGACTACCGCCGCGTCTTCGACGGCATGTCGGCCGCCCACCTCGAAGCGTGGCAGGCGCTTTACGACGACCCCGCGCGTTTTTCGAAGAAGGTCGGACGGCGCTTCGACGTCGATCGTCCGCTTCCGGAAGACCGCATGGCCGACGCGCTTCTCGGCGACCGCTCGCGCACCTACGTCGGCGATGTATTGATTTTCGTCAACGCGCGCTGAGATCGACGTTGTCGATGAGCCGGGTCGCGCCGAGCATGGCGGCGACCGCGACGACGTCGGTCGCCTCGGGGGCGGTTCCGGTCGCGGCGCGCGGCACGCACGTCGCGGCGTCCACGACGGAGAGATATTGGATCTTGAAGACCCCCGCTCGTTCGACGAGGGAAACCCCCGCGGATTCTAGTTCCGCCGTGGTGCGGACGCCCGCGGCGAAGGCGGCCGAAACGGCGTCGAGCGCCCGCTTCAGCGTCGGTGCGGCCGCACGTTCGGCGGGACCGAGATAGGCGTTGCGGCTCGACATCGCGAGACCGTCGGATTCGCGAACCGTCGGGCATGCATGCACGCGGATGTCGAGATCGAGATCGAGGTCGCGCACCATGCGGGTCAGCACGACGACCTGCTGGAAGTCTTTCCTTCCGAGGAAGATGTCGTGGGGTGCCACCTGCATGAGCAGTTTCAGCACCACCGTGAGGACGCCGGTGAAATGTCCCGGGCGCCATGCACCGCAGAGATGTTCGGTGGCGAGGCGTTGCGAAACGACGGTGTCCGCATCCGTCGGGTACATCTCCGCCACGTCCGGAAGGAAGAGCGCATCGCAGCCGCGGGCCGCGAGAAGAGCGGTATCGCGTTCGACGGGACGCGGATAGCGGGTGAAGTCCTCGTTCGGTCCGAATTGAAGCGGATTGACGAAAATGCTGGCGACGACGCGATCGCAGGCGGCGCGCGCCGTGTCGATCAACGCGAGGTGCCCTTCGTGGAGCGCCCCCATCGTCGGCACGAAACCGACGCGCAGTCCTTGCGCTTTCCATGCGGCGACGAGTCGGTGCACGTCCCGACGACCTTTGACGACGTCCATGGTCATGTCAGAGCCAACGGCGCGGGGGCCCGACGAGACGCACCGACGGCGGATCGCCGAGCGGACGCCTCAATTCGGCGATGGTGCGACCGTCGCCGGGGACCGTCCAATCGGATGCGATTTCGTCGGCGGGGATCAGCACGAACGCGCGTTCTTCGAGACGCGGGTGCGGGAGCACCGGGTCGGGAGCGCCGCGGACGTGTTCCCCGACGAGGATGAGATCGATATCGAGCGTGCGCGGCCCGTTCGGGACGCTGCGGATCCGCCCGGCGGCGTGTTCGATCTGCAGGCAGGCCGCGAGGAGATCCGCGGGGTCGAGAGCGACGTCGAACGCCGCGACGGCGTTCAGGTAGTGGTCCTGAGGCGGGCCGCCGACGGGGTCGGTCTCGTAGAGCGACGAACCGGCACGCCACGTCACGCCGGGGAGCGACGCGACTTGTCGGACGCCGAAACGCAGCCACCCGGCGCGGTCACCGACGTTCGAACCGAAAGCGATCAGCGTCCGCTGCGGCGACCAGCGGCGGGTGTGGCGTTCCATCATCAGATCACCTCGTCGTCGTCTTCCGCGGGAGCGGCCGCGGCGGGCGCCGCCGGGGCACGGCGCAGCTTGGCGCGCACCCACGCGAGGGGCCCGGAAGCCACGTAGGCGATCATCACCACCGGGATGAGGATGTCGGCCCGCCACATCACCAAGGCACCGGCGAACAGCACGAGCACCAAGAATCCGAAGGTTTTGCGCTCGCCGAACAATGCGTTCGTGGCGTGGGCGTATTTGAAGCGGCTCACCATCAAAAAGCCGATGGCGGGCACGAGGAACGGCATGGCGTCGACCACCCACGAGTGCGCCGTGACGGGGTCGAGCGTGATGTTCAGGAACCCGAGCGCCAAGACGCACGCGGCCGCCGCGGGCGACGGGAGTCCTTTGAAGTGGCGATGGTGTTCTTCACCGACGTCGGTTTCGACGTTGAAGCGGGCGAGCCTGAGGGCCGCGCACGCGACGTAGACGACGGCGAGCACGAGGGCGGCCTTCGGCGTCACCACGCCCGAAGTTTCCGCCATCACTTTGAACAGGAGGGCCGGCGCCGCTCCGAAGGAGATGACGTCTGACAGCGAGTCGATTTGGGCTCCGAAGTCGCTCGCCGCGCCGACCATGCGGGCGATTTTGCCGTCGACCGCGTCGAAGATCATCGCGAGGAGGATGCACCACATCGCCTTCTGATAGAGGCCGAGGCGCACCGGGTCGGTGTTGCCGAGGTGGTTCGAATCCGTCAGGTAGGCGATCGCGAGAAAGCCGCAGAAGAGATTCCCGAGCGTGATGAGCGTCGGAAGCATCTCCACGGGCTTCATCCTGCGGGTCGGGTTCACCTCTGCGGGTCCTTCGACACGCGTCCGATGACGGTCATCCCACCCTTCACTTTGTCACCCACCTTCACGTTGATTTCCGCCCAACGGCCCGCCGGGAGGTAGACCTCCGTGCGCGATCCGAAGCGGATCATTCCGTAGCGTTCGCCCTTCTCGTAAACCCGACCCTTTTCGACCGGGCAGAGGATGCGGCGGGCGATGAGGCCAGCGATCTGGCGGATCATGACGCGTACGCGACCGCCTTCGGGGAGTTCGGCTTCCATTCCGAGGTCGACCGCTTCGTTTTCGTCGGCGCAGCGGAGGTCACGGGCGTCGAGGTAGGCGCCCGGGCGGTGTTCGCAGTGCTCCACCTTGCCGCGCAGCGGCACGCGGTTCACGTGGACGTCGAACACCGAGAGGAAGATGCCCACGCGCTCGGCGGGGCCGCCGATGTAGGGGCACTTCGCCACCTTGGTGATGTCCGTCACCGTGCCGTCGGCCGGGCTGACGACCACATCGAGCCCTCCCGGGATGGTCCGGTCCGGGTCGCGGAAGAAGTTCAGGATGAACGCCAAGCCGCACAGCGGCAGCACCGTGAGTACCGGGAAGGACCACAGGCACAGGACGGCGGCGGCGATGAAGAACCCGCAGAAGAGCAGGATCTCGGGCACGGCGTAGCGGGTCAGCGGGATGCGCATGGAAGGGGCGGGGTCGCCTCGGCGCCCCCGAGGCGGGACGCTAACGGTTTCGCCCCCCGCCCGGCAAGCCTTCCCCCGCTTTCTCCGTGGGAAAACCCTCAGACGGCACCACAGGACGCGTGCATCCCGCCCGAATCGCCCGGCGGATGGATCATCGAAACACGCGGAGCACGGACGGCGACCGTCCACGACTGTCGGACACCCCCGCCTACCCCGACACAAAGGGCTATGCTGCGCCATCCCGACGGCCCGATGACTGTCGTTTCCGAACGACGACACTACCGTCGCGGCAAGGGCGCCGACGGTTATCGACCCCCATCACGGCGTCCGAATCGACGCATACTTCGACACCCACCCACCGCGCGAACAAAGCACACCCCATGAACGAAGACATGAAGCCGACACGCGGCAAGGCGAAAGGCGAGACGAACGGTCAAGGACGCCGAGAGGTGATGATCCCGCGAACGCGTTCGGCCCATCTTGTCTGCGCGATGCTTCGCATGCTTTCCCGGAGCGACACACCGGTGGAAAAAAGTGATCTGCGGCGCCGCCTCGCCGAATCGCTGGATTTGACTCCCGCGGAGAAAAGTACCGATGCAAGAGGTCGGGAACGATGGTGGTTGAATACCGGGTTCTATGCCATTGCTGCGGTGAAGGCCGGCTATCTGTCGCGAACCAAGGGCCAATGGAGCGTAACCCCCGAAGGCCGAACGGCACTTGCCACGATGAGTGACGCCGAACTGTTCGAGAGCATGCAAGATGCGTACACGACTTGGGCGGCCAATCGCCCGGATTCCAAGGATGACACGGATGGCGATACGACGGATGCGCCCGGTCGCCGGATCTGGATCATCGGGACGGGGCCTCAGGGCGTGGACTGGGCCGACTTCCAGGACAACGGCTACATCGGGCTTGGATTCGACTACGACGGGAAAGAGGTCGGCAATGTCGCCGACCTGAGCGAGAGTCAACTTCGTGAACGCGTAAAGACCCTCAGCGGAAAGCCGAATCCGAAGAACGACGTCCTCTGCCTGTGGAACTTCGGCCATGAAATGCGCGACGGCGACCTCGTCATTGCGCGGAGCGGCCGTCAGCGGATTCACGGACTCGGCATCGTCCAAAGCGATTACCGCTACGAAAAGGACCGCGACACGCTGCGGCACCGTCGTGACGTGAAGTGGATCGAAACGCATGAGCGCGAACTCCCCGAAGGCGAGTTCCACGCCACCAAGTCACTGACAGACGTCACCCCTTACCCGGCCTACGTCGACCTCATGATGGGCCGGAGGACCGCGGCCGCCATCAGCAAGTTGGAAGGTCTCAAGTTGTCCGCGAACGACATCGAGACCTTCTTCAATCAGGAGCCCTACCACGAACCGGGCGATCTCGACGGCGACGAATCGGATTGGCAGGACGACAACGCGCCGACCCTCGAACGCATCGACTCGGAGAGCTTCCTCGACATCGGAGAACTGCGCGAAATCGTCGACGTGCTACGGACGAAACTCGCCATCGTCCTTCAAGGATCCCCGGGAACTGGGAAGAGCTTTCTGGCAG